>JAQBOY010000430.1 GCA_028287805.1 Mucilaginibacter sp. | reverse complement strand
CCTATCCGCTTGCGGAGTTAGTGCCTTATATTGACTGGACACCGTTTTTTCATACCTGGGAACTGCGTGGCAGTTATCCTAAAATATTTGATGATAAATTTGTAGGGGTTGAAGCCAAAAAACTATATGATGACGCCCAGGTATTATTAAATAAAATAGTTAAAGAAAACCTGCTGCAGGCTAACGGTGTAATAGGCTTTTGGCCTGCTAACAGTGTTGGGGATGATATAGAATTATATACTGACGAAAGCCGCACCCAATTGTTAACCCGCATACATACCTTACGCCAGCAAGCTGAAAAGGTAAAAGGAGAACCCTATTATGCTTTATCAGACTTTGTTGCCTCCAAAGAAAGTGGCGTAGCTGATTATTTTGGTGGCTTTGCAGTAACTACAGGTATTGGTTGTGATGAGCTTGTAGCCAAATTTGAAAAAGATTACGACGATTATAACAGCATCATGGCCAAGGCACTTGCTGATCGTTTAGCCGAAGCATTTGCCGAAAAAATGCATGAGCTTGTACGTAAGGATTACTGGGGTTATGCAAAGGATGAGCGATTGGATGCCGAAGGATTGATCAAAGAGGAATACCAGGGTATACGTCCGGCACCCGGTTACCCTGCCTGTCCCGAACATACCGAAAAAACCACCCTGTTTGATCTGTTGAAAGCAGAAGACAATGCACACATGCACCTTACCGAAAGCCTGGCCATGACACCGGCCGCCTCTGTAAGCGGGTTTTATTTTGCGCATCCGCAATCACGTTACTTTGGGTTGGGTAAGATCAGTAAAGATCAGATAGAAGATTATGCACAGCGAAAAACCATGTCGATAGATACCGTTGAACGATGGTTAGGACCAAATTTGAATTATTAAAAATTAACAACAATAAAGCGTCATTGCGAGGAACGAAGCAATCTCTACGCTGACAAGCTTAAGGGTTTACTTTTTGACTGATCAATTTTAACAAAATTGTTTATTGATTTGCAAGTAAAAAGATTGCTTCGTTCGTCGCAATGACGATGTGGATAATTTAGCTAAAAGCCTTATACTTGATATTACATACGCAGACCAATAATGAAAATTACCGAACATATAAAAAACGCCAAAGGTAAAACCCTTTTCTCTTTTGAATTATTGCCTCCTATAAAAGGGCAAAGCATACAAGGTATCTATAACGCAATAGATCCCTTAATGGAGTTTAAACCTCCCTTTATTGATGTTACGTCATCGCGTGAGGACCATGTGTATAAGGAGCATCCTAATGGTTTGCTTGAAAAGGTAAGCTACCGCAAACGCCCGGGTACAGTAGCTGTTTGCGCTGCAATTATGAATAAATATAAAGTTGATGCGGTACCGCATTTAATTTGTGGCGGCTTTACCAAAGAAGAAACTGAATATGCCCTTATCGACCTTCAGTTTTTAGGCATAGAGAACGTATTGGTACTACGCGGGGATGCGCGCAGAACTGAAACATCGTTTGTACCTACAAACGGAGGTCACGCTTATGCAACTGACTTGCTTGAACAGGTAACGAATATGAACAAGGGCAAATACTTACATGAGGACCATGAATCAGTAAAATCTGATTTTTGCATTGGTGTTGCCGGATATCCTGAAAAACACTTTGAATCGCCCAACTTAAAAACTGATTTCAAATATCTAAAACAGAAAATTGATGGCGGTGCTGATTTCATCGTTACCCAAATGTTTTATGATAACAGCAAATACCAGGAGTTTGTGAACAACTGCCGTGCAAATGGTATTAACGTACCTATAATCCCCGGCTTAAAACCTATCACTTCGTCCAAACAATTGATTAATTTGCCTAAAATCTTCCACATTGACATACCTGACGCCTTAAGCGACGCCGTACATGGCTGCAAATCTGAGGCTGAGGTTAAAGAAGCGGGTATTGAATGGATGATTAATCAGTGTAAGGAGCTGATAAAATTTGGAGCGCCCGTATTACATTTTTATACAATGGGAAACCCCGGGCCAACCAAACGTATAGCCGAAGCTATATTTTAAAAGTATTTGGATTTAACCTCGGCTTGGTTATCATATAGTTCAACTTTAGTGATAACCGAGTTTTTATCCATATAAAAAATAAGATTTTTGATATGGTCGGGCTTACGCATATGAGTATATGTACGGATTATTTCGTAATTAAAACGTGTTGAATCCATGTATTGCGGATAACGCAGCAAATGAGTTATCTGCCTGTATTTTAGTCCCTTCAATTTATGATTTTGCAACAGATCATCAACAATACTATTCCTGATGGGGAAATTAAGTCCATCGCCCGAATCCCACTTTTCTGTAGTAAACTTTTGCACTTTATGGCAACCTGTGAGCATCATAAATAATACCAGGCAAAACAGGAGTGGTTTTATAATTAAATAGGAGCGCTTTATCATTACATCAAAGTTATAATAATTATGTGATGATGCGGTTTTGTATGCCACGCTCAAAATTATTTCAGTAAATCAGGACAATAGTATTGCATGAACCTAACTTCCGTTCCATAAAGTTAAACAGTAAATCAGGATTATTTTGCAGGTAGTCTGCTGGCTTCATTGTTGGTCTAAGCTATACTAAACTTAGACCAGTTGAGGTAGGTATCCGGTTTAGTTAGCTAACGGCTTTTTTAACCTTAATAGCATTCAGTCCTTTTTGTCCTTGTTCGGTTTCAAATGTTACTTTGTCATTTTCTGAAATCGCCTCCGTTAATCCATTAATATGCACAAAAATACTTTCCTGTGTCTGCAGATCTTTAATAAATCCGTAACCCTTAGCTTCATTAAAAAATGTCACTGTTCCGTTTCTAATAATATCAGGTACAATATTCTCTTGTTTAGGAACACCGATTTGTATGTTTTCTGACAGGATTACTTTCCGTTTAGTCGGATCAGGGGGCGTTGAAGTAATGTTTCCATTTTCATCAATATATGCCATCATTTCATCCAGGCTCTTTCCTTTATCAGAATTCGCTTTCCGGTCTTCTGACTTTTCTTTTTTATCCTGTTGTTTTTTTAATCTTTTCTTTTCTTTTTCTTTTTTACTGAACGTTTCTGTTGATCTACCCATATTTTATTAAAAATTTATTTGAAATTATGTTCTAAAAATT
>JAQBOY010000384.1 GCA_028287805.1 Mucilaginibacter sp. | reverse complement strand
TTAGGGTTGTTCCATCGTATATAGTGACTTTACTTCGGCATCACTTAAAACCTTATTGTATAAGTGGACATCATCGATAGACCCGATAAAGTAATTGCCGCCATAATAAGCATTCGGACTATTCGGATCAGTAAAGTTATAAGCCGATTTTGGAAGTTCGTTGCCTATGGCAAGCGGTGGCGGAGAAATCAACGTTGTGGGATCACCGGTAATATTAGCTGTTTTCACCAGCGCACCATTGATATAAAATTTCTCAGTACCATTGGTAAAACTTGCTACCACTTGTGTCCATACACCTAAGGTAACAGATGGGCCGCCATCGTCCTGGTCATGGTCACCTGTACTCGTCATAACAGTAAGGAAGGGTAAGTCGCCCCCCTGCAATTGAAATTTGTATCCGTTCCAGCGGTCTAATGAAAATATATAATTTCCGCTACTTGCCAAATCAGGTTTTATCCATGCGCAAATAGTGAAACTGGACGGCCGCAGCGAAGCATTATACGGTACTTCAACATAAGCCCCATTGTTAAAGTGATAAGCGCTGTTAGCAACTCCATACCGGTCAGCAACCAATACAGGCAGTGTACCGCCATCAACAGCAGGCACACCATAAGCGCCCACCCAGCCGGTTTTTAACGCACCATTATGTCCATTGCCGGATACATCCAATACGTTCCCGCTGAAAGTCCAGGAAGCAACCAGGTTGGCGGCCGAAATCTGCTGAATTAAATTAACATTAAATTGCGCTGCCGCCCTTCTAAGGTTCGCCAAAGCATTATTAACCTGCAATTGGGTAAATTGACCTGCTATCACCCCCTTAGCCAAATTGATCGCGGTTTGAAGAGCCGCCTTTGAGCCCACCACATAATCTCCCGCTTGTTTTCCTTCGACTGTCAGGTTATAAACAGCCGTTAATGAATCTGTGGTGGCAGAAAGTTTCGTTTTGTCAGAGTTATAATTGAGCGCATCAGCGCTTTTTTTGCAGGATTGAAAGACAGTACACAGGGCCATCACTATAATAACCGCTGGTATTAGTTCTTTAAGCTTTTTCATTTTAATTAATGATTTAAAAATGTTCATTATAAACCCAATTTTGAATTGGCTTGTCTTTCACTTTCCGGTATCGGGAAAAACTGGTTGTTCGTGAAATTGAAGTTTGGTTTATTGCTGAGCGCCCCTGCAGCATAGGATTGGCCATAACGGATAATGTCAAAAAATCTATGAAACTCTAAAGCCAGTTCTGATCGTCTTTCCGAACGTATGAGGCCGCGCAGGGATGCCTGGTCGGTAATGGTAATATCTGGCAATAAGCCGGCTGGCACCGTACCATACCCAGGTAATGAAGAGTCGTACAAATAACTTTCCCTTGCGCGTTTGCGCACCCTATTAAGCGGAGCCAGCGCCGCTACACTGTTGCCTGATTCATTCAGCGCCTCAGCCTCGATTAGAAGCACATCCGAAAAACGTATAGCCTGGTAGTTTAAATTACCATCGCCTTTAATATTGGTCGGGATTTCGGAAATTGGTTGTGTATGCTTTTTACTCACATAACCAGTGGACGTCCACGCAGGGTCGAAGGGGGTATCATAATATGGATGTCCTGCTCTTCCAACCGTATAATCCAGGCGCGGATCAACCGTACCGTCGGGAGCTTTTTCAAAATTATTAACCAGGCTCTGGGTCGGTAAATAGAATCCGTAACCATTTAAGGAACGCGGCGCAAACCATTGATTTAAGGTATTGCCCTGGAACGGAACCAAACCACTTGCATGTTGTATAGAGAAAACAGCCTCGGCGTTGTTTTTTGTTGCTGCCCTAAAGTTATCAGCAAATACCGGCAGTAGTTTATAAATACCCAACGCATCAATCGCTTGAGCGGCGGATGCCGCGAGTGCCCATTTTTGTTCGAACAGATAGGTTTTAGCCAGCAGCGCTAAGGCTGCACCTTTGGTCACACGACCTGCGTCGGCACCTGTCCAGGTGGTAGGTAAAACCGCTGCGGCTGCCTGGCAGTCCTTTTCTATCTGCGCATATATTTGCGCCTGGGGTACAGCTGGGCTCTGCAGCTCGGCAGGGGTTTCCACCTTTAAGTGCAGCGGTATTTTGCCATAGGCTATAGTTAAATTAAAGTAATAATATGCCCGTAAAAATTCGGCCTGTGCCAGCACCGAAGCCCTAACAGGCTCGCTTACGCCGGGCTGGCTGGTCGCCAGGCCATCGGTAACTACGTTACATGCAAAAACACCATCATAATACCTCTTCCAAACGGCTTCAACTGCCGAGTTTGTGGGGTTGACATTAAAGTTCTGCACACTCAGAAAGTCGGCCTGATCACCATCACTACTACCTTTTATAGCATCGTCAGATGCAAGGTCACCCAAAACCCATACGGCGTTTGACGACGCATCGGTAAAACTGAGCGGAGCATATGCAGCGTTTACGCCCAGGACAGCATTGGCATCAGAAGTAAAAAAATTGCTGGTCTGGTACTGGCCTAATACTGGTTGATTCAATACTTTTTTACATCCTGTTGAAATAATGAACAGGGATGCAGTGATGCAGATATAAATATTTTTTGCTTTCATCTCTATATTTTTTAGTTAGAAATTAGCGTTAACTCCAACAGTTATTGTTCGTGCCGACGGATAAGTTCCCCAATCGATACCGACAGCCCTCGGACCATCCGCGGCATTGTCTGTATTTTGATATTGTTCAGGATCCAGACCACTGTATTTGGTGAACGTTAACAGGTTTTGTCCGCTCACATAGATTCTTACTCCCGATAAACCAAGGGTTTTTAAGGCGTTTGCGCCCAATTTATATCCCAGTTGTACATTTTTTAGCCTCAGGTACGATCCGCTTTCGAGAAACCGCGTAGATGGCATTTTGTTATTTGAACCATCGGTCCATGATAGCAAGGGATAAGTATTGGTTGATCCGGGGCCAGTCCAGGCATTTTGTGCGATGCGTTGCGTAATATTAAAAGGACGATAAAAGCCCTCGATGTCGGTAAGCACCTGGTCATAGATTTTATTGCCATATACGCCCTGGAAAAATACACTTAAATCGAAGTTTTTATACGTTACGTTGCCGGTTAGGCCATAGGTAAACTTAGGTATGGGGCTACCTACAATAGTGCGGTCTTTATCATCAATAACGCCATCGCCATTTACATCTTTATACATTACGTCACCTGGCCTGATCCCCGGGCCCTGGTAAGCATGCGTAAATACCTGTTGCGCATTTTGAAAAATCCCTTCCTGGTTTAATAAATAAAAGGAGCCGATGGGTTGACCCACTTTGGTTAACGTTCCGAAGTAGTTATTGTCAATACGGCCGCCCGGGATAGGTGTACCGCCCGCAAGCGATGTTACTTCATTTTTAAGGGTAGCAAAGTTGCCGCTCAAACTATAGCTCCAGTCATTATTGATGGTTTTTTTATAGCTCAATTCAAGTTCAAGCCCGCTATTGCGTACACTTCCGGCGTTCACCTCGGGTTCGCCCACTGCAAATGGCGCTTGTCCGCCGCCGCTGGTTGGTTGGGGAAGCGGTATTAACATGTTGCTTGTGTTTTTGACATAATAGTCGGCAGTTAACATCAGTGCGTTTTGGAAGAAACCAATGTCTAACCCGACATCTCCCTGCGTGCTTGTTTCCCAGCGTACTTTCGGATTACCTAAAGAGGTTATGCTGATGCCCTGGTTGGAGGTCCCGCCGAAAGGATAATAGCCGCTTGTACCGAAGGTGGAAGTATAAGGGTAATTACCGATTCCTGAATTACCTAACTGGCCAATACTCGCACGCAGCTTTAAGGTGGAAATAGGCTTAATGTTTTTCATGAAATCTTCCCTGTCGATTCTCCACCCCAGTGACCCTGAGTAAAAGTTCTCATAACGGGATGACGGATCGAGCTGAGAAGAACCATCCCTGCGGAAATTTGCACTGGCAATATATTTATTATCATACTGGTAATCCACACGGCCAAACAAAGAAAACATAGCCAAGTGCGACTCGTTACCGCCGTTTTGCTGACTTGCTGCAGTGCCATTATCCAGATATTGAAAATTTGAAGTTTGATTAACAAAGCCTGTTCGCGATGCTGAAAGCGCTTGTTGATCTTGTTTTATCAATTCAGAACCTGCTAAAAATTTAAACACACTCTTCCCTAAATCCAGATCATAAGTTGCGGTATTGGTCCAGTTGTAATTTAAATTATATGCATTTGATTGAGAAAGCGAATTGGGTGAATTAAAAAAACGATTGATTCCAAATGTTTCAAAAAACTGTTTATTATTGGTTTGTATCCAATTTAACCCAAAATCCGACTTTATCTTCAATCCTTTTATAGGGTCCAATTCTGCATAAGCATTACCTAATATCGTATAGCCATAGGTATTGTCATTGGTCGCATTTGCAAGCGCTACCGGATTAATGCCATCACCTAAAAAGTTACCCAAAGTAGGGTCTTGTTGTGGCAGATCCACGTATTGTCCATTAGCGTTGTAAACCGGGGTACCAGGCGTACGGAACAACGCATAACGCACTATACTGGCCGCGCCGGTGTAGCCATCGCCGGATGTACCTACTGATCTCGTTTTAGAATAAGACAGGTTAACATTAGTTCCCAGTTTTAAATATTTTGATAGCGTGCTGTTTACCGCCGTACGCAGGTTGAACCTGTTGTAGGATGAGTTTTGGATTAAGCCATCCTGGCTAAAATAATTAGCGGCAACTATATATTGAGATGTCTCGCTACCTCCACCCAAAGAAAGGCTGCCGCTGCTGATCCGTGCAGGTTTCAATATCTCTTTTAACCAGTTTACATCTGATAATGTGCTGGCCAGGGCATTTGAAATTAAAGGGCGGCCATCATTGGTTGCTGCTGTATTATAAGCTTGTACATATTGTGAATTATTAGCCATTTTAATTAAATTCTGAGCCGTTTGCACACCGGTATAGGCGCTGAAGTCTACTTTTGTTTTGCCCGATTTACCACGTTTTGTGGTTACGATTACGACACCGCCCGCCGCTCTCGCACCATAAATAGCTGCCGATGAAGCGTCTTTTAGTACATTGATGCTTTCGATATCATTCGGAGCTATTTCGTTAATACCGTTTTGGGTGGGCACGCCGTCTATAACATATAAAGGCGCAATTCCATTGATAGTTCCCACACCACGGATAATAACATTGATCCCATCGCCAGGCGCACCTGTATTTTGTGTTACCGCTACGCCGGCTGCCTTGCCTTGGAGTATTTGGTCGACACCTCCAACGGGTATCGCGTTAATATCCTTGCTGCTAATTAATGATACCGCGCCGGTAATATCTTTCTTCCTTTGGGTAGTATAACCCACCACAACAACATCGTTTAAATTGCCCTGCTGAGCCTTTAATACAACATTAATTTGTGATCTTCCCGACACTTCGATCTCCTGCGAGACGTAACCGATATAGGATATAACCAATACCGCGTTTTCGGGCACTAAAGCCGTAAAATTTCCGTTAATATCCGTAACGGTCAAACCTTTGCCGTTTTTCAGGGCAACCGAAGCTCCAATAAGTCCCTCGCCAGTGGCATCGGTAACCTTTCCTGTTACTCTGATATCGGCAAACCGACTATTGGCTGCTCCAGATGTTAAAGGAAGATAATTTTTGGATGAACCGGCTGTATTATATACCCGGTCACTTCCATTTAAAGAATTCGCATTTGCCGGAACCTGAACCGATGCAGCCAGGACTAAAGCAACGGCAAATTTCGCAGTTAAACACATTCTTTTTTCATATCGGGAGATAATGAAATAACTGTAAGTTTTTTTCATATGCTTGAAATTTAAATAATTGAATAATACTGTTGATAAAGGCAGGATGAATTCTGCCGATATTGCCGGGACAGCATGTTAAGCGTTCTAATTTACCGGCTAAAGTTTCAGTAAACTATTTCATAAAAATTCCCCTTTCTTCTCATTATAATTGGTGTATTATATCATCCCTTACCTCAAATCCACAGGTTTTGCCCTGTTGTTACGAAAAAAATTCTCATTACAGCTAAATAAAAATTATACATTAAAAAAAACCAGCGTTTGTTCTAAATTATAAATGCGGTATCGGATCGGGAGCTGCCGGTTTATTTGGATCAAATAATGCTACCCCTACTCTTGAATCGGCACAGCCGTAATAAAGAAACCATTTCTTCCTGAAATAAGCCATGCCTTCAATAAAAACTGTCCCATTTACATACTGCCCACTTTTTTCAAATGATTCCATAGGGCGAAGAAAAGGGACATCCAAACGAGCGATTAGCTTTGAGGGATCGCTTAGGGAGAACAAGGCCTGCCCGGCGCAATACGAATTACCGTTAAAACGTTTATCGCCACCTTCACCGGGATGGTTTTTGCCATTGTAAAATAAAATAATCCCTTTTTTGGTCAGGATGGCTGGTGGGCCGCATTCGGTGAGGTCACTATCAAAATAACCAGGGCGGGGAGAAAATAACTGTTTCAATTCGCCTTTGCCATCAACCTCGGGTTTCCAGTCTACCAGGTTGGTTGAGGTAGCAGCAAATACATGCGACTCGCCCCAATACATCCAATATTTCCCATTTACCTTTGCAATAACCTGCTTGTCGCCAACCAGTCTGGTCAGGATAGACGCTGATTTATGGGGGACATCGGAAAACCTGGCATGATAAAACTTTCTAAAGATTGGACCGTGTTTCACCCAGGTGAGCAAATCTTTTGAGGTAGCTACCCCAAGGCGCGGAACTTTACGGTTCCATTGGGTATAAAACATCAAGTAAGTTCCATTTTGGGTCACAGCAACGCGGGGATCTTCGCATCCGCCCGGCCATTCATATGGCTTTTGGCTATCATTACCCGGATACAACACGGGCGTGCTTTTCCTTGTAAAATTTAGCCCATCGCTGCTTTCGGCATAACCGATCCTTGAGGTACGCGTCCCGATTTCAACACCCGTCAAATCTTCGGAACGATACAGCACAACTATTTTTCCGTTTTTAACGGTAGCCGCGGGGTTAAAGGTATAATTGGCCTCCCATTTTACCATTTTATGGCTCATCAGATCAAAAAACTTTGCGTTGGTATCCGGCGATATAATGGGATTGATATTTTGTGGGCGCACAAAGCCACCAAACGCCCATTGGGGAAGAACATTCAAATGGTTTGTTTGGGCGACAGAGAAATTAAAAACTAACAGACAGCCTGCAAACACCGATAGCTTAGAAAGTATTGTCTTCATTAAGTAGTATTTTATATTGGTTTATAAATGGTTTAACAGCGTGGATTTGAAAAACCGGTTTTTATGTATGAAGAGCAATGATACTCAATAAAACCGGTTTTGCAAATTTTATTTTTAAATTAATTTCCCAGGGTGATTGCTGTTGAGACAGTTGAGGATGTGGCTAAATGTTTTACTTTATAAAATTTGTAACCAAACAAAAAGATAACGGCATAGCAAACTATGGGCAGGTAATAAGCTTTTGCCACATCGTGGTTGGCAACCTGTCCCATAATTAAAGGAAATACAGCGCCGCCCACAACGCCCATGGAGATAAAAGAAGATGCCTGTTGGGTATGAGCGCCCAAGTTTTTTAAACCCAGACTAAAAATTGTGGGGAACATAATGCTGAAGAAGAAATTAATCGTCATCAAAGCGATATACGATGGCCAGCCCAGTCCTTGCGCCACAATAATACACATGAGGATACTGCCTATCGCGAAATAAGCCAGCAACCTGTTGGGGGCAATAAACTTCATCAGGTACGTTCCTGCAAAGCGTCCAACCATCATCATTGCCATAAATATACTCATGTATCTTCCGGCCGAAAGATTACTAAAGCCCATTATTTCATGACCGTAATTGATAAAGAACGCCCAGGTACCGGCCTGTGCGGCAACATTAAAAAACTGTGCTGCCACCGCCCAAATAAAATGTTTGTGCTGGTAGAGCTTTTTTTGAGGAGCCAAGTCCACATTAACGGCTTCCGGGTCAACCTCAGCCACTTCAACATGCGGATCGTTCAATTCCGGTACCCTAAGAAATAAAAAGGCCACAATGAGCAGCGTAATTACACCGCCAATACATAAATAAAGAGATTTGACAGAGGAAAGATCCGTAGAGTTCCCGGCAGTAACACGAAGCAGGAACCAGGAGGCTATTAATGGCCCGGCCGTGGCGCCAAGCGCATTAAATGATTGCGAAAAGTTGATGCGGCGGTCACTGGAGCGCTGGTCGCCTAAAGCGGCGGCGAAGGGGTGAGCCACCGTTTCGAGTGTAGCCATTCCGCAGCCCATCACAAACAATGCAATCCTGAAAAAGCCAAAGGAAGCTGCGTTTGCCGCAGGTACAAACAAAAATGTGCCAACAGCAAATAGCGAGAGGCCAAGCAGCACGCCGGGTTTGTACCCAAACTTCTTTAAAAAATATCCCGCCGGGATACTCATAAAAAAGTAAGCCCCAAAAACCGACAACTGGATGAGCCCCGATTGGGATTTTGAAACATTTAGTGCGCCCTGGAAATACTTGTTGAGCACATCACTCATGGAATGCAATACCCCCCACATTAAAAATAAGGAGGTTACAAAAATAAAGTTGACCAGAAATTTTTTTTCGATAAATGCTACTTTTTGCATAATATGTTTAAGCTATAATTGGGTTAATTAGTAAACAAAGAGCCGTAATGAGTATCAAACATGGCTGCCGCGCCTATCAGCGGGGCAAGCTCACCAAGTTGTGCTAACTGAATGGATACAGCAGCTAAATTCTTTTTGAGCTGCGGCAGGAACAATTCGGAGGAAAGGGCAATATTGCCGCAAACCACCAATACCTCCGGGCGATACCGGTCAATCGGATCCGCAAGCAACTCGCTCAAATTATTTGCAAATTCTATAAATAGCTCGCGGGCGAGTGTGCTTCCCTGCGCCAATTCAGCCAGTTTTTTTACGCCGCCACTTAAATTATCCGATGTTAATTCCCGATATCTCCGTAAAAACCAGCGGGTTGAAAAATAATCATCCGCGATACTTTCTTTGTAAGGATGACTACCGAGGTTCAGATCTTTTGTAGTGGCATTTTCCGCATACGCGGATCCGAAACCCGTTCCAAGCGTAATACCCATCACTCGCGAACAATTGCTGCCCGCACCACTCAATGCTTCACCGGCGATGGCTGATTCCGCGTCGTTTCTAAACCTGATGACATCCTGATCAATATTTAACAATTGCGCCAGCCATGATTTAACCGACAAGCCATAAAGGGCTTCGTATTTATCAAGTCCTCTAATATACGATACACCATTTTCATAATCAAAGGGCCCTGGCATGGCAATACTTAACCCTGCAATGGATGAGGTTAAATTTTTCGCTAACACCTGTTCAAATGCAGCTTTCCAACTTAATAGGATGTGGTCTGCCCCGCTTTTACTGTCTACCTCTGCCCGTACGACACTTTCGGGCAGAATGCTATGGCCCTCGATATCACAAATAGCCGCGGTGATATGTGAACCGCCAATATCAGCTGTTAATATGTAAGGTCTTGAGAAATTGTTGATTTGCATTTTATTCTGACATCTTATAAATTACTTAACAGAAAACAAGCATTCCCAAAAGCACACCCATCCATATAAGATTTAGGAGAGGTCCATTGTTAAATGCGATCATACGTACTTCAGCAAATATTTAATTTCTCTTGAAGATAAAAAACCAACCTTTAAGCCATAATAGACAGTATATCAATTATATACAAAAGAATCTGCTGTTAGTTCAATAAATTGGTTAGATAAGCCAGATATTCCTGAACTAACCGGCCAGGAAGACTGATACACTTTTCTGAGAGCAATAATAATTTAATAAAACCGGTTTTGCAATAGAATAAATTTTTTTCTATTGCAAAACATTCGTTTTTTTTTGAAATAAAAACGGTTTTGCAAACTAACTCATATATTTACGAAATCAAGGTTTGCCTTTTAGGCGAATATGGATTCAAACGGTGAACTCTCTATTGTCAGCATCACTGCGCTGCCCCGGGTCACCAATTATCAGGAATAGATGTTATTTTATAAAAAAGTTATTGCTTAATTAGGATAATAATTCAACCCTTAAATGACTAAGAAATTATCAATCAATGATGTTGCTAAAGAACTGCAAGTTGCAAAATCTACGGTATCATTTATATTGAACGGGAAAGCCAAAGAAAAAAGGATAACCGATGCGTTGGCGCAAAAAGTGTTAAAATTTTGCGAGGAAAAAGGATATAAGCCTAACCAGCTTGCAAAAAGCTTAAGCACAGGCAAAACAAAAATGATATGCTTGATGGTCGAAAAAATATCCGATTATTTCTTCTCCCATATCGCGTTTCATTTAGAAGCGCTGGCTTATAAGAATGGCTATAAAATAATTTACTGCAGTACAGAAAACGACCCTGAAAAGACTAGGGAATTGATCAATCTATTACGTGCACGTTATGTCGACGGCTACATTATCACTCCCCCGGCAGGCATTGAGGCTGAAATAAAGGGTTTGATAAATGACAACTTACCGGTGGTATTATTCGACCGCTATTTACCCAGCATTTCAACTGATTATTTGGGGCTGGATAATTACAAAGGCACTTACGAAGGGGTAGAATACCTGGTTAAAACCCAGGCAAAAAAAATCGCGTTGGTTACTTTGGATTCCGGTCAGACCCAAATGACGGAAAGACATTCGGGTTATATGGCCGCCCTAAAAAAACATCGCCTTAAATCATTTGTCTTAAAAGTATCGTTTGATAATGACACAGAAACAACCGTCAACCAATGCAGCCAATTTATTGTGGATAACCCTGGGGTTGATGCCATTATATTTGCGACCAATTACTTGGCATTAAGCGGAATAAAAGCGATCAATGAATTAAAAATGAACATTCCTTCGGACATTTCTATTATCGCTTTTGATGATCATGACGTGTTTAAGATTTACCACCCATCAATCAGCGCTATTGCACAACCTCTTGATGAAATGGCGAAGCAGTTGTTCAAAACGCTATTAGATAAACTGGAGAACAAGGTGCGTTTAAAAGATCTGAGTAAGGTGATCATCCA
>JAQBOY010000359.1 GCA_028287805.1 Mucilaginibacter sp. | reverse complement strand
AAACTTCAGGCAAACCGTCCGGAGTAATTTCAGCGGTATAAATTATAACCAATTAAATAACCATAATATGTCACTTCAAATTTTACAGCAAAACCGTTTTGCCTTTTTTAAACGGGAATTGGTGATGCTGCTGGTATTTGCAGCATTCGTCTCCCGGAGTAAGGCACAGGATGTAGTGGACGCGACCACTATGAATAATAAAATAATGGCAGGCTACAAGGGATGGTTCCGAACACCGGGCGACCGGCCGGGCAGTAAAAGCTGGGCTCACGTATTCAATACACCTGCTGATAACCCTGTACTTACTCCGGCCCATTTAGCTATTGACACCTGGCCTGATTTAAGTGAGTTTAGTGCAGATGAAAAAACTGCCGTTCCCGGATTTACATATCCCGACGGAAGCCAGGCTTACATGTACAGCGCCCAAAATCCTAAATCGGTACTACGGCATTTTCAATGGATGAAGCAATACGGTATTGATGGCGTATGGTTATCTGAGTTTTGCGGTAGTTTCCGCCAACCGGGCAAGAGCGATACAGCGATGCTTACTATAATGCGAAATGTGACGGCGGCTGCCACAACCACAGGGCGTACCTGGGCATTTATGTGGGATATGAGTTCATTTAATGCCAGGACATCAAAAGAAGATGTTTACAATATTATCATAAACTATTGGAAAAAAATGGTTGATGAAGGGGTTACCAGCGATCCGCGCTATATGCATCAAAATGGTAAGCCTGTATTATTAATATGGGGCTTTTTCCCCAGCCGGCCTGCATCACAGCCCGATTATATGACACCTGTATTAGACTTTATTCTGGCTCCCGGAAAATACCAATGTACCTTAGTTGTTGGTGTTGATAACAAATGGAGGCAGGGCACACCCGAATTTCAGGCTATGCTAATGAGGGCAGCAGCATTGCAGCCCTGGAGTGTTGGACGCAGGGTTATAGACCCCAAAACGGGTTACGAAGTTCCGTTTATGGATGAATGGGCAGAAGATATTGCGAAATGCAAAGCTAATAACGTAGCCTTTATGCCGGTAATTAATTCGGGCACACATATAGCAGGTCCACCACCTGTACCTCCGGCACTGCCATCCGTACCACGCCGCAACGGTAATTACCTTTGGGAGCAATTTGTTAATGCTTCTAAAACAGGAACCATCAACAGCGCATTTATAGCGATGTTTGATGAGATCAATGAGGGTACGCAAATATTAAAGGTAACCAATAAGCCACCCATACAGGCCGCATTTCTGACTTATGAAGGCTCAACCAACGATTATTATTTACGCCTGGTAGGTACCGCCTCAAAAATGCTCAAAAGTAAAACATCTATTACTTTCCCCGTCCCTATATCGCCTTTTGATTTAAACAAAACCTATACCATTAAAAATAAAGCCAACGGATTAGCGCTTCACAGTAATGGAAAAGCAGCTAAAAGCACTATAGTGCAGTTTGACGGAGACGGTGCAGAATGGCAACTTATATTTGACGGAAACGGGTATTTTCAAATAAAAAACAGGTCATCTGGCAGAATGTTAAGCGCTGGTGCAGCTAATGAACCTGTAACACAGGTAGCCGACTCAAACACCGATAATACAAAATGGCATCTGGAATGGGATGGCACAGGTAACTGCAGAATAATTAGTAAAGTAATTCAAAATGCGTTGAGCAGTAATAATTCAACTACTGCAAGTTCGCCTGTAATACAAACTACTGATGCCTCCGGGCAAGATAATTTGCGCTGGCAAATTATAGAACAATAATACTATGGTAAAAACAACATAAAAGTTAAACCTATAATTATATATGTTACCTCAACACTTATGGCAATTGTGCTTTAGAAAAACTTCTAAAAGCAACCATGCATTTTTAAAATGCATGGCAGCGCTGCTGCTTACGGCTTTTTCTTCACAGTTGCAGGCCCAAAATGTGGTAGATGCCACAACCATGAATAATAAAATTATGGCGGGCTACCAGGGATGGTTTCGTACGCCGGGCGATAATCCTAAAGATGATAAAGGGTGGTCGCATTTGTTTAACGCTAATTTAACCAGGCCTGGTTTTGATACCTGGCCGGATATGAGTGAGCTTACTCCTGCGGAAAAGCATGCGGTGCCCGGGTTCACATACCCAGACGGCAGCCAGGCAACTTTATACAGCGCCCAAAACCCTAAAAAGGTATTGCGCCATTTTCAGTCGATGAAGCAAAACGGCGTCGATGGGGTATGGCTATCTGAATTTTGTGATCATTTTTCAGGTGGCAGGCAACAGAATGATACTACCGGCCTGCTTACCATAATGCGGAATGTAAAAGCTGCCGCCACTGCTACCGGGCGAACCTGGGCATTTATGTGGGATATGAGTGGATTTGGGCCTAAAACAGCTAAAAGCGATGTTTATAATATTATAGTTAACCAATGGAAAAAAATGGTCGACGATGGTGTGGCGACTGACCGCCGTTATATGCACCATAATGGCAAGCCCGTACTGCTGATATGGGGGTTTTTCCCGGATCGCCCGGCATCCCAGCCTGATTATATGAATCCGGTCATTGATTTTCTCCTGGCCCCCGGAAAATACCAGGCCACTTTAATAGCGGGTGTTGACCCAACCTGGAGAGCAAACGGAACCCCGGAGTTTCAGGCCATGTTAATGAGAATGCAGGGATTACAACCGTGGAGTGTTGGCCGTGCTATAAAAGATCCCGCTACCGGCTATAAGATACAGAACACTACCTTATGGGCGGGAGATATAGAAAAATGTAAAGCCAACAATGTGATATTTATGCCTGTATTTAACGCTGGTACTCATATAGCCGGACCGCCTCCAACACCTCCTGCATTGCCTGTAGTACCGCGCCGTAACGGCAATTATCTTTGGGAACAATTTGTGGCAGCTTCAAAAACCGGTACCATTAACAGCGCGTTTGTTGCCATGTTTGATGAAATAAACGAAGGTACACAGATCATGAAGATTGAAAATCATCCGCCTGTACAGCTTCCATTTCTTACCTATGATGGCGCTACCAGGGATTATTATCTGCAGCTGGTTGGTTTGGGAGCAAAAATGTTAAAAAATCATACACCTATTACACCAATAATTCCTATTTCACCTTTTGATATTCATAAATCATATCAGATTAAAAATAAAACCAGCGGATTGAATTTAGGCAGCCCCGGCAAATCAGCAAAAGATGTTGTACAGGCTGCAAATACAGCAAATAAAGCTGATACCGGGTGGCAACTGCTGTATGATGGCAACGGATATTTTAAAATTAAAAACCAGTCATCAGGTAAAGTGCTTGGTGCAGGTGCCGCAGCTGTAACACAAGTGACTGATGCCAATACAGATAATGTAAAATGGCACCTGGAATGGGATGGTACAGGCTACTGCCGCATATGGAATAAAGCAGACGGTAAAGCAATAACTGGTAATGCTTTGACAACGCCTAACTCACCAATTGCAGAAGCGGCGGATGCACGTTCAGATGATATGCGATGGAAAATTACAGAACAATAATAAGAGCGATACTATTTGTCATGAAACAGAATCGGGAGGTTAATATGGGTTTTAAGCGAATTTTAGTACGCCGATGGCAGAATCAATTTATAACAGGATTAACAAGTTACCGACAATAGCTGTGGAGGTACCCGGTTCATAACGAATATCGGATACTGATAAATTAATAAGAAATTGTTTTAATTATTGATTCTTATTAATGAAATATTAGACATTTATTAATTAAACCCGCCTTAATTTACCGTACAGTTATAAATTAATTATAAACCAATAAAACTACTGCAATAGGATAGTATGCATTTTAATGTAGTGGCTCTAATTAAATCTTGTCCTTAAAACTAAAATTTAACAATGATAAAAAGTTTATTACGCTTATTAACAGCTATTTCTTTGCCGGTAGTATTTTGTTTTTACACTGCACCGGTTATTGCGCAGGACAGAGATGATAACGCAGGCAGCGGCAATTTAAAATATGTTGACCCGAGAATTGGAAACGTTGGGGCATTGCTGCAACCTACACGTCCAACAGTGCAACTGCCCAATCAGGTGATCAGGATGTATCCTCAAAGATCAGATTATATTGATGATCAGATATCAAGTTTCCCTTTAACTATTGTTTCTCATCGTTTGGGCGAGGTTTTTGCCATGATGCCATCTGTAAAGCAAATATCTACTGATACCTGGAAACAAAAACTTACCTGGGACCATGAACTTGAAGTTACCCGGCCGTGGTATTATTCAACCTATCTTATAGATGATGAAACAACAGTTGAGTTTACAGCAGGTAAAAAAGCAGGTATTTTCCGTTTTGAATTTTCAGATAATGCACCTAATAAAAGTATTTTGTTCAGCCTTTATAATAATGGGGCCGGCTCATGGAAGTTTAGCGGTGGTAACGAAATAACAGCTACCGAAACATATAATGATAATATTAAGGTTTATATGTACGGTGTTTTTAGCGCTACAGGCAAAGCCGGTACTGTTAAAGAGAATAAACTGTCTGATGCCAATGAAGTTGAGGGAAAAAAGGTAAAAGCATGGATCACTTTTCCTAAAAGCGCTTCCAATAAAATTGAATTCAAATATGCTATATCCTATATCAGCCCTGAACAGGCGCGAAAGAATTTTAACGAAGAAATAAAGGTCAAATCTTTTGCCGAGATCAAATCAAACGGAGAAAAAGCCTGGAGTAATATCATTAATAAAATTAAAGTTGAAGGCGGTACAGAGGCTCAGAAACGATCATTTTATACTGCTTATTACAGGTGTAACGAGCGTATGGTAGATATTTCAGAAGACAATAAATATTATAGTGGGTATGATAACAAAATACATGAAAGCACCCGGCCGTTTTATGTTGACGATTGGATTTGGGACACCTACCTGGCCCTGCATCCGCTGAGAAACATTGTTAATCCTGCTTTGGAAGAGGATATGGTAAACTCCTATGTTACCCAGTACACCCAAAGTGGATGGATGCCCACCTTCCCTGTATTATTTGGTGATAATCCTTGTATGAACGCCTTCCACTCATCTATTATGATATTAGATGACTACCGTAAAGGAAGAAGGAATTTCGACGTGGAAAAAGCTTATGAGGGCATGGTGAAAAATGCTACACAGGCTACTATGCTGCCATGGCGTAACGGCCCTAAAACAATTCTTGACGATTTCTATTATAAAAATGGATACTTCCCTGCTTTAAAGCCGGGTGAAAAAGAGACTGTTGCCGCTGTTCATCCTTTTGAAAAAAGACAAGCAGTAGCTGTAACACTGGGCGGGAGCTATGATGATTGGGCGGTTGGCCAGCTGGCAAAGGACCTGGGTAAAATGAATGATTATCAAAAGTTTAATGCCCGGTCAAACAATTATAAAAATTTGTGGGATGAAAAGGTAAAAATGTTTATGCCCAAAGATGCCGATGGTAAATTTATAAACATTGACCCCAAATTTGACGGCGGTATGGGTGGCCGCGAATATTATGATGAAAATAATGGTTGGACCTATTTATGGCAGGTACAGCATAATATAAGCGGGTTGATAGGTTTGATGGGTGGAAAAGCGGCATTCCAGGCTAAACTTGACCAGTTATTCAGAGAACCACTTGGCAGAAGCAAGCATGAATTTTGGGCGAAGTTTCCTGATGCTACCGGTTTGGTAGGCGAGTATTCTATGGGTAATGAGCCCAGCTTCCATATCCCTTATTTATATAATTATGCAGGTGCGCCATGGAAAACCCAATCACACATACGGCTTTTATTAGACCTATGGTATAAAGACAATGTTTTCGGTATCCCGGGTGATGAAGATGGGGGAGGAATGACTGCATTTGTGGTTTTTTCTTCCATGGGATTTTATCCTATAACCCCCGGACTTCCTATTTATACTATCGGCAGCCCGTTATTTAGTAAAGTTACTATTAACCTGCCCGATGATAAGGAGTTTACGCTGATAGCGAATAATTGTTCTGTTATCAACAAGTACATTCAAAGCGCCAAATTCAATGGCAAGGTATTAAATACCCCGACATTTACACATGCCGAGCTTATGAATGGTGGCAAACTGGAACTGGAAATGGGACCAAAGCCTAATAAAAGCTGGGGCGTAAATAATTAATAAATGAATTGCCAACCAGCACATATTATAGGCAGATCAGGCGTTACAGCCATCCTGTTATGTGTGGTAATTATTTTATGCCAGCAAAATACGTTTGCACAAGGCGTAATTTTTAATCGGGATATGTCTCCTGCCGAAGGTTTGATCAAACCGCAGGAAAAGCCCTTTAGGGAAGAAATATGTTTGAATGGTAAATGGGATTTCCAGCCGGTGCCTGTACCCTCGGGTTGGGTAGCCGGAAATGGTGTTCCGCCCGAGCTTA
>JAQBOY010000347.1 GCA_028287805.1 Mucilaginibacter sp. | reverse complement strand
ACCAGCCTAATCAATACACGTCACAAGCAAGGTTAGCTACCGGAATAGCAGATCAAACCCAAAAGGTAATTATTGCCGGTATAGATCCGCAGGAATCAAAAATAAATCAGGACTTTAGTAACCTGATCGAAATGATTAGATCCAAAAGGAATTTAGATCAGCTTGCTTATAAACTAATTATACATGACCTCACCAATAAAGAGCCATACCGGAAACCAAGCAAACTTTTTAGTACACTAAATGCCAGTGCAAGGCATCATGCTTTGCTAACCTATACTGAACTTTATAATAAAAGGCAGCCTTTATCTTTATTTAACGCCGATCAGAACGGATTGTATAGGCTATTGGTATCCATGGAGTATGATGATCAATCTATACTAAAAATGCTGTCGGTTTATCGTGTTCAAAGTAGTGATTATATTGATGTGCAGTTTGACTCTGAAAATTCCGATCTGTCAGCGGTTGTAGTAAATACGCTTTGTTCTGAATTTATCAATTATTACACCCTGCTAATGAGGGATAATCAAAAAAAAGCGCTTGATTTTTGGAAAGACCAGCTCCAGGCAAAACAAGATACCTTGAATGTAAGAATGGCCAGCTTAAAAGCCTATAAAATTAAAAACCATGTGCTTAATCTTGATGAGAAGGCCAAAAGTTTATATGGGCAGATAGCAGATTTTGAAACCCGCAGGGAGGAAGTACAAAAAAATATACAAGCTACACGGGCGGCCATCAATAATATTGATAAGCAGTTTGACCCCACCGACCGTAAATATTTTGAAAGCAGCAAAGTTGCTATAAGCCAGCAGATCTTATCAGCCAAATCACAATTACAGAACCTTAATGACGAATATGTACAAAGTAATTTTAATCCGAAATATAAGCTGCAAATTGATTCTTTGAATAAAGTTGTTTCGGGTCAAATTCAGCAGTTATCAGATAAATATGTTTTAAACCCGTTGTCAACCAAAGAGAGTATGGTTGATCAAAAGCTGGCCCTGCAAATTCAAAACGAACTGGCAAAACATAGTACAGAATCAATTGATAAAGAATTGAGCCGGCTTAATACAGAGTTTAATGCACTTGTTCCGCATGAGGGAACGATACAGGTATATGAAAATGCTATTACCGTAGCTACTCAGGAGTATTTAGAGAATTTGCAGAAATACAATCAAACCAATGTGACCTCCAAACTTTCTACTCAATTAAGAGTGGTAGATTCAGCAGAGCCGGGAATTCTTCAGCCATCTAAAAAAATGCTATTAGTGATCATCAGTGGTTTGGTCAGCTTTGTTTTTTGCATTTTGGTGCTATTTGTTCTTTTCTTTTTTGATAATACCATAAAAACGCCTGTTGAATTGGCTAACCGGACCAAACTGCCTGTTTTGGGTTATGCCAACTTGTTAAGCAATCAAAAACTTGATTTGAAAGAAGTTTGGAACAATGCTTCTGGTGTTAGAACAAAACAATTAAGGAATTTGATACAATCGCTGCGGTTTGAGATTGATAATGCGCTGGCTAATGATAAAATTTTACTGATCACCAGTTTAGAAAAAGCGGAAGGGAAAACTTTCATCGCAACTAACCTGGCTTATGCCTATGCTTCTATTAATAAAACAGTGCTGCTGATTGATGGTAATTTCTATGATCCGGGGATTACTAAGTTTACCCAAACCAAATATTACCTGGAAGATTTTTTAAACGATAAAATTGATGATTCATTTTTATCCGCTAATACTAAAATCAAAATATTGGGTAATCACGGACAGGATATGTCAATTTTAGAAATAACCAGCAAGGAAAATTTGATAGAGAAATTTGAGCGGCTTAAAGCAAATTTTGATATGATCCTTATTGAAGCATCCTCATTGGATACTTTAAATAAATCAAAGGAATGGATGCTCGTAGCTGATAAAATTTTAACGGTGTTTGAGGCTGGCAAAAACATAAATGAAAACCATAAACAAAACATCGCGTACCTGGAGAGCCTTAACGGAAAATTCATAGGGTGGACATTAAATTTAGTGAGACCTGATCAGCGGACTGCTGAAAATGATTAGCATTTAAAAAACTTAAAATGGAATTGATCAGGTTCATTTGGATTTTATTACAGGTAGGGATTGGTTACAACCTGGTTCTGCCTGGATTCATTTACCTGTTATCTTTTTTTAAAAACAACCAACCTAAAGCGTTGCAAACATCAGCAGCAGACTATGCTATTATTGTTACTGCTTATGAGCAGGTAACGCATATACCGGCTGTGGTAAGTTCCTTGCTTCAGCTTAATTATGAGCAATACTTAATATATATTGTAGCGGATAAATGCGATATAAGCCAACTGAAATTTAATGACGATCGTGTAATAATTTTACGGCCGGAGGCAACCCTTGCCAGTAATACCCGGTCGCATTTTTATGCAATCAACAATTTTAAACGGCCGCATAATCGTTTAACTATTATTGATAGCGACAACCTGGTGCATCCGGAATACCTGAATGAGTTAGATTGCTATTTTAACCAGGGTTATATAGCTGTACAGGGTATCCGCAAAGCAAAGAACCTGGATACCACTTATGCGTGCCTTGACGCAGCGAGGGATATTTATTATCATTTTTATGACGGCAAACTATTATTTAATGTAGGCTCGTCCGCTACTCTTGCTGGTTCGGGCATGGCATTTACCACTGCATTATACCGGGATTGCCTGGAAAACAGGGATGTTACCGGAGCCGGTTTTGATAAAGTGCTTCAATACCTTATAGTAAAGCAAAACCACCGTATAGCCTTTAACGAACAGGCAGTGGTTTATGATCAGAAAACTTCAGAAACAGATCAATTGGTAAATCAGCGGGCCAGGTGGATTAATACCTGGTTTAAATATTTTGGCTATGGTTTCAAATTGCTTTTTACCGGTATCCGGAATTTTAGCCTTAACCAGTTTTTGTTTGGTCTTATTTTATTGAGGCCGCCACTGTTCCTTTTTCTGGCTTTTTCTGTTATATGCGCTTTAACAGACCTTGAGATCCACTCAGTTTACTCATGGTTTTGGCTGATAGGATGCATCATATTTGTATGGAGCTTTTTAATTGCTTTATGGCGCTCTGATACCGATAAACGAATTTACAGTTCTTTAGCAGGTATACCCAAATTTATGTTTTTTCAGTTCGTTTCACTTGCCAGGTCCCATAAGGCCAATAAGCACTCCGTTGCTACTAAACACGCTATATTGATTAAACCGGAAGGCATGGATGCGGATAAGAATAATTTAAAAACATACTGATATGCGTATTGACCCAAAACCTCAATTAACCAAAGAAGAGATTGCTGATAGCCTGAAAAGGAATATTGCCATAGCTGTTGTTTTTGCCGGCACGTTTTTCTTTTTTATGAAGATTTTATTTTTTTAATTCAGAACAAGGTAAGCAGGAGCCATGTCGCTTAAAGAATAATTAATGAAGGAGAAAATTTCAAGAGCAATATTAATTAATAAATCACTGGTGATTTCGGCAATGCTGTTGTTTTCTGTTGCCTTTGCAGTGCTGGCCGCTTATTCACTTACAACAGGCCTCCTGTTAATCGTTGCTATTATTGCGCTCCCCTGTATATATGCAAGTATAGTTTATCCAAAATTTGGGATCATTATGTTGATCCTCCTGGAATCCTTTATTTTCTGGTTTATTAGAATGGGTTCCAGCTTCCCCTTAGGGACCCTGATAGATGTGTTCCAGGGATTACTGCTCCTTGGTTTTTTGATCAAACAGAAGCAGTACCCTAACTGGAAAATTTATAATAATCCGGTGTCAATTATAGTTACCATCTGGATCGCATACAACTTTTTGCAGCTTATAAATCCTGTTGCTTCTTCCATGTTAGCCTGGTTGTATACCATACGGTCTGTAGCCCTCAGTATGTTAATGTATTATGTGTTTGTGTATAATTTAAACAGTAAAGAGTATATCCGGCTCATCATCAAAATATGGCTCGGTATTTCAGTTTTTGTTGCCTTATATGCTATTAACCAGGAATTTTATGGCTTCTTCCCATTTGAAGAGGTGGGGCTGCAAAGTGAAAAGGTAAAGTCCCTGCTTTTTATTGA
>JAQBOY010000282.1 GCA_028287805.1 Mucilaginibacter sp. | reverse complement strand
ACGCTTTGCGGTAATTTTCGCGTCTGCGCAAAATGGTTATCCAGCTTAATCCGGCCTGTGCAGATTCAAGAATTAAAAATTCGAAAAGCGTTTTATCATCATGTACTTCTTTTCCCCATTCTTCATCGTGATATTTAATGTAGAGCGGGTCGGCGCCGGGCCAGGAGCAGCGGGTTGGGTTAGTTTTTTCCATATTTTATTTTTTTAGTTGTCATGCTGATCCGCCTTTTGGCGGAGAAGGATCTTCTACGCTATAAGTGTTATGCATACTTTTCTTCTGGAGAAGATTCTTCACTCCGTTCAGAAGGACAGGCAATGTAGTTTTTTGTCCTCCTGAACGGAGTGAAGGACCTTCTTCGATATAAGTGTTACGCATACTTTTCCCCTGAAGAAGATCCTTCTCCGCCAAAAGGCGGATCAGGATGACAAAGGTGTTTATAGTTCGTTTAATTCATCCCAATACTCAACCGCCCTGCGGTAGTGCGGGATTACAATCGATCCGCCTACCAAATTTGCGATCATAAATACCTCGTTCATTTCCTCATGCTTAACGCCGGCTTCGTGGCATTTGCCTAAATGATATTTAATACAGTCATCACAGCGCAATACCATAGAGGCTACCAGGCCCAGCATCTCCTTGGTTTTTACATCCAGCGCACCTTCGGAGTACGTGGTAGTATCCAGGGCGAAAAAGCGTTTAATATTAGTATTGGCCGTTTCCATTATTCTATCGTTCATTTTGGCACGATAGGCTTCAAAGTCTTCTATTAGTTTTCCCACGGAGCTTTTAATTGTTGAGTTAATGAATTGTTGAATGATACTTATTGTTGTTATATGCTCATTCAAAGTTTAGCTAAAAATTTTAGTTTTAAAGGTATAAATATTTTATCTTTATATCGGTTCTCTAAAAATAATTTTACCTCTTTATTAAAAAATATATGGAAAGTTTATCCCCCAATATTTTTGTTAACCAAATGGATGAAACTATTGCTTTTTATAAAGCTATAGGATTTCATTTAACAATGTCTGTTCCTGATACCGGCACTGATTTTGTTTGGGTCATGATGGTAAATGGAAATGTTACCTTTATGTTTCAAACATTTGCCAGCCTGGGTGATGAACTGCCCGAAATAAGCCGGCAAAGCGGAGCATCACAATTGCTTTATATTAAACTAAATAACATCCGGTCGTTTTTTGATAATATAAAAGATAAAGTAAAGGTGCTGAAAGGTATAGAAACCACTTTTTATGGTGCGACTGAATTTTCTATTATTGACAATAATAATTATGTATTAACCTTTGCAGAAGACGAATAATGATAGGGTTTAAACGTATAAATCATGTACACATAAGTGTGCCATCTGAACAGCTGGAAGAAGCGCGGGTGTTCTACACAGATATTATAGGCTTAAAGCCGACAGCAAGGCCGGATGAGGTTTTTGCTAACCAAGGCTATTGGTTTAATGTATCGGATATAGAATTACATATAGGCATTGAACCTGCCATGCCCCGCTCCATACGTCATTATGCTTTTGAAGTAGATAATATAACCGATGCAAGAAAATACTTAGAAAGCAACGGTGTTGAAATAGGGGAAGAACCTGCAATACCGGGACGAACCCGGTTTTCATTTATTGATCCGTTTGGAAACAGGGTAGAGTTGCTGCAACTGGATGATGAATAAATATTTATAGGGCCAATTCCACTGCCGGGTCCCAAAAAACAGATTTAAAATTCTGTACCTGGTCATCTTGTACCTTTATGCCTTCACTTTCTAAAAGCTGTTGCATCAAATCTCCTCCAAAATGAAATTTTGCTGTTAAAAGGCCCTGGCGGTTTACTACTCTGTGGGCTGGTACCGGCGGATCTGCATTTACTGATGCCTGCATGGCATAACCTACCATACGCGATGAACCTTTTGTGCCTAAATAACTGGCTATAGCACCATAGGATGTTACCCTGCCGGGTGGTATTAGCCGGGCTACTTCATAAACACTATCAAAAAAATTAGGTTCCATTATATTAAAATGAAAACTTAAGATAGTTAATGTTTTTGTTATCCTTTAAATATTTCTTTTCGTAGTAGGTTTTAATAGATAAAACTTCATTTGCATGTGCCGAATTATAGAGGTCTTCTGTTTTTACATACAAGCTTAATTTTAGCTCATCTATTTTATCAGCGGTGTAAGTATGTAAATCGTCGTTATCGGTTTTTAAATTAATAAATCCGCCAACCTTTAAAAGCTGTTGGTACATGTTTAAAAACCGGGGAGAGGTAAGGCGTTTTTTTTCACGGCTTAACTGGGGCTGCGGGTCAGGAAAGGTGATCCATATTTCATCTATTTCGCCGGGAGCAAAATAATCCAATAGGTTTTCTATCTGGATCCGCAGGAAAGCCACATTGGCTACACCATCTTCCACCGCGGTTTTAGCCCCGCGCCATATCCGGTTTCCCTTATAATCAATACCGATAAAGTTTTTATCCGGAAAAAGTACGGCTAAATTTACAGTATACTCGCCTTTACCACAGGCAAGCTCTACCACTACCGGATTAGTATTTTTAAAAAATCCGGAGCTCCAGTTTCCTTTATAAGCCTTTCCGGCATCCAGCTGTAAAACGTTATTAAAGTTTTCTATTTCCGCAAAGCGCCGTAGCTTGTCTTTTCCCACTTTTAATAATTAAATAAAAGTGCAAAAATAACTTTTTGCCGGAAGATTAAAAGCGGCGTTACAAATCCGTCTTTAATCCGTCTGGCTGAACAGGAACATATACCTGTTCAGCAACAACCGTAACAACCTTTTTAGGTTTTTTGCCTTCAAACAGAGATTTCACCTTATCTATAAGCCCTGCGGATTTGTTTCCGTCCTGGCTTTGAAAAAGTGTTTTTATTTTATCCCAAACGCCAACTACAGAATCTTCGCTAATATATTTAGATGCCTTTTGAGAAAGTATACCTACTAATGCCTTAATTAAAAAGTTGGAGTGTTTAAACAGGGTTTTGTTTAGGGTTATTGGTAACACAAAACGTGATAACAACCCTAAAAAGTCCTGTTTAAAAAAACTGGCCTCTTTAATGCCCTCTGTACCCGGGGTGGAAAACATGGAAAAAATAGTTGAAAAGATAGCCGAAGGGCTGCTAAAGTGTGCCTTTAAAGCAAGCCTTTGGTGTATCTCTAATCCCTCCAAACGCATTATTTCATCCTTCAGGTCCTTGCTTGTTTTTATTGTTAAATTCATCGTTTTAATCTTTAAAGAATTTTTGGATGAACGCATTAGCAATTGGTTTTTCAAAACCGGCTTTGTTTACTATAAATATAACAGCAATTAATAAATACAGGAGCGCAACACAACCAAAGCCTTCCCAATAGGAGCCAATTACTTTAGATAAATAGAAAGCCAGCGTAAAGCTGGCAAACACAAATACAAATACCATACTTATAACAACAACAAGGTCGGTTATAATACTGGCAATAATTGATGAGCCACTATCAATAGCTTTATACTTCGCAAGTTTTAAACGGGTTTCAGCATATTCTTTCAGCTGATCCATAAACGGCGGATGGGTGGTTTCTTTTGGGGCTTCCATATTATTTATTGATGATCCCGGGTATATACCGGGAAATTTTATTTATGCATGTTCCAAATCGTCCTGGTATTCTTCTTCAGCGCCTTTGATCTTGGTTTTAATGTTATCCATAATCTTATCCTTCATGCCAACAAGATTATCAATTTCTGCCGCAGCTGTTTCTCTTATTGAATCACCAAGATTTTTCAATGATTCGGTAAGTTTATCACGCGTTTCATCACCCTTATCAGGTGCAAATAGTATTCCTAATGCTGCTCCTGCTGCCAACCCCGCGAGTAAGGCAACAACTACTTTTGTGTTATCATTCATATTAGTATAATTTTTCGTTGAACTATTTAGATTAATTAATGATTAAATATCTTGCCAAATATAAAAATTCGGTTTGTTTATCTGATTTTATATGCTTTTAGCTGTCTTTATATACGCTTATTTTTTGCCATTGTTTGCAAATATTTTTTAGCTGTTCACAAAAGTATTCACCTCTGTGGTCAGGTTGTCGCTTTGCTTCTTACCCTATCCAGCCGGTCTGCCGCTAATCGGTTAGTTTCATATATTTCAATTAACAATAAAAAGTAAGACAACAATAGCGGCCCAAAAACAAGCCCTAATATACCAAAAAGTGGTAGCCCTATAAATACGCCAATTACTGATATAATAGGATGTGTGTTAGCAATACGCCTATTGATGATCATCCTTAATACGTTATCAACATTACCTATAAATAATAAACCATAAGCCAGCAGTAAAATACCTTTTACGGTATGATCATTAGCAAACAGTATAATACTTGCAGGTATACAAAGTGTTGGAGCGCCCACTACAGGTAAAAATGAAATAAAGGCCCCTATAATACCCCAGAATATAGGATCGGGTATACCAAATATCCAAAACCCGTTGGCCAGTAATGTGCCTTGTGTAAGTGCTATTATGCCCTGCCCTAAAACATTTGAATAAGTGGAGTTACGCAATGCAAGCGCAAATTTTAAAGCGTACTGTTCCCGAAAGGGTGCATACCTGAGTAAGCCTGCTTCAAACTCACGGATTTGTACGAACATAAAATACAATAAAAAATAAAGCACCAATAAGGTTAAAATAATATTTGCCGCGCTACCTAATATGGATGGAAAAAGATCAGTAGCGTAGGTGCTTAGTTTTTGTATTGTATTTTCAAAAAAATGCGGCTGATTAAAGTTGGAGCCTGCAAAAGCGTCAATTTTTGTTTGCCATACCTGTATGGGTAAAGTATCGCGGTTAATGCTTGATATTTTACCTATAACCATAAAGCTTAGGGTTAAAATAGGTAAAACAATAACTATAAGCGAAATGAAAATGATCATTAAAGCAACCAGCGTTTTATTCCAATTTTTTTCCTCTACCAGGTAAATAAAAAGAGGCCGGAACAGGGTAAACAACACAATTGCGCCTAATACTGAACTAAATAAGCCGCTTAATGCATACAGCAGAAAGCAGCCCAGCACAATAATGCTGACCAATATAATATTGTTACGCTGCTTATAATCAAAAATTGACATTGACTGTATAGGTAAATAATTTAAGCAAAAGACGCCAAAAGGTTTTACAAACAGCTTCTGAATACTAAACAGTACTATTTTCAGTATTATTTAATATGGCATCTATTTTGGTTGTGCTCAATGCCATCATATCCAGGTAGTCGATATAGCCTGCAGTAGGATCTTTTAATTCATATCGCAGTTGCTCGATTAAGAGGTTTATGTTTGAAAGCTGATTTTTTATATCGTGCTTTATTGTACGCATTGCATCTGTGCTAACAACTTTATTTTTTGATTCCATAAATTACTTTAGGTTGATGGCCTTCAATTTATTGTAAAGTGTTTTACGGTCAATGTTTAAAATTTCCGCGGCTTTGGTTTTATTATAGCTTACTTCTTTTAATACAGTTAAAATAGTGCCGTATTCTGCTTCTAAAGCTGCGTTCTTCAAATCATGGCGGGGCTGCTCTTTTACTTCCTTCTCCTTCACCTCATTTATATGCATGGTATCAAATGCCGAGGTTTTATAATTTGAAATTTCAAGAGGAAGGGCCTTCATCGTTATTTCATTTCCCTCGGTAATCAACGCAGCCCTTCTCACTACATTTTTCAACTCGCGAATATTACCCTGCCAGCGATAATCCATAAAACATTCTATAACATCAGGCGAAAAACTGCTCACATTACGGTTTAACTCCTGGTTTGACATTTTTAAAAAATGCTCGGCCAGCAATATAATATCATTTCCCCGCTCGCGTAGTGGCGGCATATAAATGCTGAACTCATTAAACCGGTGGTACAAATCTTCCCTAAACCGGCCTTTTTGTATGCCTTCCAGTAAATTTTCATTGGTAGCAACAATAATGCGCACATCCAAATCAATCTCTTTGGTGCTGCCTATTCTTTTTACCTTTCTTTCCTGTACGGTTCTTAATAAAGCAGCTTGTATTTCGTAAGATAAATTTCCAACCTCATCCAGAAAAAGTGTACCTCCGTTAGCCATCTCAAAATGACCTATTTTAGTAGCAAATGCACCTGTAAACGAACCTTTTTCATGCCCAAAAAATTCACTTGCTGCCAGTTCTTTAGTTAACGATCCGCAATCCATAGCAACAAATGGCTGATTATGCCTTGGGCTATTCAGGTGAATGCTTTTGGCCGCTTCTTCTTTGCCGGTGCCGCTTTCACCTAAAATAATTACACTATAATTTGTTGGCGCTACTAATTCTATCTGTCGTAACAGTTCTTTTGAGGCCTTGCTTGTTCCAACTACAATACCGCCTAAAACCTGTTTACTATTTGCTTTGGTAATAGGCGCGGCTGAGTCCTCTTTATCCTCCACAAGGGCGTGGTGCGTTTCAATAGCTTTGGTAATCGTATTTAATATTTCATCGGGATAAAGGGGCTTGGTGATATAGTCATAAGCCCCCATTTTTATCAGCTCAACCGCCATTTTTATGTCAGAGTAGCCGGTAATTATAATAACGCCCGTTTGAGGATAATGCTTTTTTATTTGTTTAAGCATTTCCCGGCCATCTGTATCTTCCAGCCTGAAATCACATAATACCAGGTTAAACGCGCCGTTTTTAAGCTGTTCCAAACCACTTGTGCCACTTGAGGCAGTACTTACATCAAACCCGTTACGTATTAAAAACTTAGAAAGTAATAACGCAACGTTCACTTCATCATCTATGATGAGTATTTTTTTCATACCAGCAATTACTGTAAACAGGTAAATGTATCAGTGCGTAAGTTACAAAAAATCGGTAATTTTTATGCTTTTTTTGTAAAGGACTGAATTTAACTACAAGTTAAATGCGTAAGAGATATGAATTGCCCAAAAGCTGTATTTGTCCTTATCATTATAAAAGCTTGAAACACCCTCATAACGAAGTCCGGCATCAATATAATTATGTGGTTTTTTTAGTTTAAGGAGCATGCCTATCTGAGGCGAATAAGTAAAAGCATAGTCTTTAGTAGCGTATTGTGCGGTTTTATTTAATAAGAGCGTTTCTCCGGCCTCGCCCTGCACATAAAATTGTTTTATTAAAAAGTATTTATAACCAAGTTTTAAAGGCACGGTTTGCAGTGAATGCATGGGAACATTTAAAATTGCTTGTTGTGTGGTAGTGGCGCCATTAGCTAAAAAGAAATTATTATAGCCGACACTACCGGTAATGTAAGATCTTTTACTTATGGGAAAATCTAAACGAACTGATGCGCCCAAACTTAAAATATATCTGCTACTGATATTTCCAGCAGGAAGACCGGCATCTATACCAATAGCTATACGGGTAGTATCAGGTACACTCTGTGCTGTGGCACCTAAAGAAAAACTAATAAAAAGCAATAAGCAGATCAGGTTATTAATTGTGGTTTTCATATTCTGTGTTTAGATTATGTGTTAAACGCATAATGGATTAACAACGTATATTTTCTATAAATTTTTGTGTAATTATTAAAATCTGCGCAAAGCTAATATCTGTGAGCGTTTATTTCCCGATTTGGATATAAAAATCCAACTAACTGTTTATAGCTGTAAACATAGCAATTATTCTGAATTTGGTTGAATAGTTGCCGGATTATAAACGAAAAAGGACCATCCAAAACGGATAGTCCTTTTTCTGTTTAGTAAGTAAACTTATTAGAAACCGTAAGCTACACGTAATGCAACGAAATTAACTTTACTATTATCAATAGCGCTGTTGAATTTTGTGCTGCCTTCATAACGTACGCCTGCATCAATAAAGCTTTGACCTCCAATTGGGAACTGATAGCCAACCTGTGGTGCGTAAATAAATGCCGCTGATTTGTCAAAGCCAGCTGCAGCTTTGTTTAAAGCAAATCCGGCTCCTGCTTCACCTTGTACGTAAAATTTACTTATCGGGAAGTATTTTAAACCTGCTTTAACCGGCAATAATTGAATATTAGTTGCTGAAAGGTTTGTACCGGCAATATTGCTCTTGCCAAAAATGTTATTATAACCTGCATTTACGGTTACAAATAATGCCTGGCTAACTACCGGTATATCTGCTTGTACAGAACCACCAAGGTTCCAGTTATAGGAATTTGATAAATTACCAGTAGGTATACCAGCATCAACGCCAATGCTGAAACGTACGCCATTTGATGATGATGTTGTTGTTGTTGAACCTGCAACAGGTGTTGTAGATTGTGCTTTTGCGCCTAATGTAAATCCGGCTAAAGCTAAAACTAAGGCTGAAATTTTAAATGTATTTTTCATGACTAATTGTGTGTTGTTTTTATGTTTTTTCTTAAACACATTGCAAAGTAACACAACAAAACAAATAGGATTTTTCATCCAAATGTCACGATTATTCAATCGATTGATTAACAGTAATTTATTTTTTGACCATATAGGTATTTTGGTCAGGGCAATGTAAATTATGATTATTTTCCTGTAAATACTGGCTTCCTTTTTTGCAAAAAAGCGGCTACACCTTCTTTGAAATCTTCCGTTCCGAAACATTTTGAAAACTCACTGATTTCAATTTCAAAACCGTTAACACTGTTTTTAGCTGATGCGTTAATGGCTATTATAGCAGATGCCACAGCCAATGGCGCGCGGAGTAATATCTTTTGTAATATCTCTTCTGCTTTAGGCAATAGTGCTTCTGCATTCACCACGTGGTTAACTAACCCGTATTGATGAGCTTCTTCGGCGGTTATCATATCAGCGGTCAATATCATTTCCAATGCCTTGCCTTTACCAACTAATTTGGTTAAACGCTGCGTGCCACCATAGCCCGGTATCAATCCTAATGTTACTTCGGGTAAGCCCATTTTGGCAGTTTGGGCAGCTATACGGATATGGCAGGCCATGGCTAATTCTAAGCCACCGCCTAAGGCAAATCCATTAATAGCGGCTATTACCGGTTTACTTCCATTCTCAATCAGGTCAAAAACTTTTGTATGCGCCTCGCGCGATAGTTCACGCCCTCCATTATCATCCAAATGTTCAAATTCGGCAATATCAGCTCCGGCTACAAATGCCTTTGGGCCTGCTCCGGTTATGATAATACCGCCAACTTGTATATTTTCAAAAGCATCTGATAGTGCCTCATGCAGTTCGGTAAGCGTAGCTTTGTTTAGCGCGTTAAGCTTGGCTTCGCGGTTAATAATTATATATTGTATACGCCCCTTGCGCTCAATTAATAAATTTTGATAAGCCATGGTAGTTAAAAATTTCGGTGTTGGTGCACCCAGTCAGTAATGTATTTAACTATATCGTGTGTATTAGTGCCGGGCGGAAAAAGCTCCCCTACGCCCAGCGTTTTTAAAGCAACCATATCTTCCTGTGGAATAATACCTCCGCCTGTAACCAGTACATCATCCATTTTTTTCTCTCGTATCAGGTTAATGATCTTAGGAAAAACAGTCATGTGCGCACCCGAAAGTATGGATATCCCTATGGCATCTACATCTTCCTGCAGGGCGGTGTTAACCACCATTTCAGGGGTTTGCCTCAGCCCGGTATAAATTACCTCCATACCGGCGTCGCGCAGAGAAGTAGCAATAATGCGTGCTCCGCGATCGTGTCCGTCAAGGCCAACTTTGGCAACCAAAACACGTATGGGCCTGTTAAAGGTATTGCTCATTAAAATTAAATTGCTTTTTGTAAAAGTAAGAAAGAAATATAATATCAGGTAGCTGTATCCACCTTTGAGAGATGTTGTATTATTACATCAAAATGGATAGAAAAACCCGGTTCATTTATCCAACAGTTGATATTATGGTCAATTAATAAGTGCGCTTTTAAAAATGTTTGGCAATTATTTTGATGTTTTTATGTATTAAAGCATCATCTTATCTATAAATTATTAATTTTGGGCGCTCAAAAGCATTAACTATCAGCAAAAATGAAACCTTTTATTTCAACAAAATTTTACGGAGTAATAAATTACGCGGGCGCAATTTTATTAATAGCTTCACCCTGGTTATTTGGTTTTGCACAATACGGAGGTGCCACTTTATTTATGCCATTAATAATCGGATGGCTGCAATTGATTATGGCTATTTTTAGCGATAATCCATATGGCTTTATAAAAGTGTTCCCTATGCAAATGCATAACTGCCTGGATGTACTTACCGGTTCATTTTTATTATGTTTACCATGGACCTATAATTTTTCATCAATGGTTTTTTGGCCGCATTTCCTTTTTGGTGCGCTTTTCTGTGTTGCCGGTATTTTTGTTCACAAATCTCCGTTCTTAACTAAAGCAACTCCAAGCCTTCCTGAAGCGGGAATAACTTCAATAGATTCTCACGATGGCAGATTAAACCATTAATAGTTTATAATAATATTATAGTGAAAGGCTTGGGTTTTAAAACCCAAGCCTTTTTTGTATATAAAATTTTAATTATTTTAGTTAGGCAAGTAAATTATCAAACTTGTTAATTAATTGTTGGTTAAATGCAAATTTAATATGTGTTAAATGCTGAAAAAGGCGCGTTTGTTAAGTTAGCATTATCTCTAAATTAAGGATCATTCAAAAAGGGAAAAACTCAGATTTCCTACAAATTTGCGGGGCTGCTTTGCGTAAAAAACCGCTAAATTTATGATCAGAAATTATTACTTAATTATTGCTTTTATCTTATTCGCGTCATTAGCTTCTGCGCAAAATGCATCCATTAAGGGTAGAATTTTAGATAGTAAAAGCAAAGAGCCTTTACCTGGCGCTTACGTTCAATTAGATGGATTTCGGAAAGGTGAAAATACAGATGCCTTTGGTAATTTTGAAATTACTAAGCTTACACCGGGCCAATACAAAATCAAAATTAAATATGTAGGTTTCGCAGAGTTTGAAAAAGAGGTTAATGTTACTGATAACCAACAATTGGTAATTAACATACCGCTTTTGCCAAGTACAAAAAATTTAGAAATTGTAAATGTATTTGGAAAACTAAATGTAAGTGATGAGTCGTCATCAAGGCAATCAGAAAAAAATGCATCCAATATTACTAACGTAATATCAGCGCGCGCAATGGAAAGATCGCCGGATATTAATGCGGCCAATGCACTTTCCCGTGTTTCAGCAGTAACTATCCAGCGCAATAGTGGCTCAGAGGATGCCTATGCAATAATCAGGGGTATGGAGCCCCGTTATAACAATACGTTGATCAACGGTGCTAAGGTAACCAGCCCTGACCCTGTTTCACGCTTTGTTTCTTTGAGTATAGTACCATCTGATTTGTTAGACAGGATAGAGGTAAGTAAAACGCTTACACCTGACATGGAAGCTGATGCCATTGGCGGTACAGTTAACTTGATTTTTAAAGATGCGCCTGATCATGAGTATTTAACGGCCAACGGATCATTGGGTTACAGTGCTATATTTTTTAACAGAAAGTTTGATGATTTTGGACAGGGGGCTGTTCAGAGTAAAAGCCCAACCGAGAGGTTCGGCCCGGGGTATGCCGCTACTCAAGGTAATTTTACAAGGCCAAATCTTGATTTTACTAAGAAAAATGCTCCAATAACTGGTTTAGCAAGCTTTACTTACGGACGAAGGTTTCTAAAAGACAAATTAGGGCTTATTATAGCAGATAGTTATCAAAATCAATTCTATGGCACAAATTCACAGTTTAACGTTGCCATACCCGATCCAACAGCAGGAGCAGGATTTAAACCGGTAATTTCAGATGTAGCTAATCGTGTTTACTCCACACAACAACTAAATAATGGCTTATCTGCCCATTTAGATTATAAGTTTGACGATAAAAATAAGATTACCTTAAATAACGTTTTTCTTTACACCTACATTGCACAAACCCGTTTAAGTATTGATACCTCTATAATTGGTGGTAATGGTGGCAGGATAGGCCCCGGTACAGGTACGGTTTTTAATGACAATCGTTCTTATATTCAAAGGCAGTATGTTGAAAATTTAAAATTAGATGGTAAACATATTCTTTCCAAACACTTCCTGTTTGATTGGGCAGGGTTATACTCAAACGCCACAGCAAATGCACCAGACAGGGCAGACATTACACTTAATCATTTAATTCAGCCTGATTTTACCAGCACCCCCAGCTATTTGTATAATTTAACAAGGATATGGCAAAAAAACGGCAATAAAGATTTAAGCGCCAGCGCTAATTTGAGCTATAAAACAGGTTTAGGCGATAAAAGCAATTTAGAAATAAAAGCAGGAGGATTGTATAGACACAGCACCCGTTACAACTCTCAAAACTTTTATCAGTTAAAACCTGTACCTGATGCCAGTGGCGGCAAAGTGCCTTTTACAGATATTTATAAGGCCGATTGGTTAGTATATGACCAAACCGGAAGTTCAGCAAGTGATAAATCAAATTATACAGCGTTTGAAAATATCACAGCTACTTACGGCGAATTTAAGCTAACATTAAACAAGCTTGATATTATTGGTGGTGTACGTGTGGAAGCTACTAAACAAGGATACAACACCAATCCGGTAGTATTGGATACCGCAAGTAATGCGCAAAAGACCTATACAGATGTCTTACCGAGTATACAATTTAAATACCGATTAACTGATAATTCAAATTTAAGGGCATCTTATTTTAAATCAATTGCTCGCCCGGCTTTATATGAGCTTGTGCCTACACCAACTTATGGAGCCAGCACAGATGTTACAGGTAATCCTAATATTCACCATACCGAAGCAGATAATTATGATATCCGCTACGAGCTGTTCCCTAAAAACGAAGAACAGTTTTTTGTAGGCGGTTTTTACAAAAACATTAAAAATCCAATAGAATTTGCTTTGGTGAGCACCGTTGGTGGTCAGCTGCAAACAAGCCCGCAAAATTTTGGCACGGCTAAAGTTGCCGGTGCAGAAATTGTATACAGCAGATATTTTGGAAATTTTGGGGTATCTGGTAATTATACTTATACCTACTCCAATGTTAATTCTCCCAAAATTGTACCTGAGGCAGGTGTAGTAAACGGCCAGCCGGTAACTAAACTGCAAAGCAGGCCACTACAGGGCCAAACAGGAGATGTGGTAAACTTATCCTTATTGTATAAAAATGATGCGCAAAAAGCTTTTGTACAATTAGCTTATACGTATACAAGCAAAACTTTAGCCCTAGTTTATCCTGATTATGGGTATGACTATTATCAGCAGCCGCAATCTTTCTTAGCCTTATCCGGAGAAAAACAGATAAGCAAACATTTTACACTTACTACTAAGGTAAATAACATTTTAAATACACCTACAACCTTTAAAATCAATAACCTGGTACAAGCAAAAGATGTTTATAATGTGAGTTTTAATATTGGTTTCCGATATGCCCTTTAATCAAAAATTTATGATCATAAAGATGAAATATATAAATATATTATTTGCAGCCCTTGTATTGTCAAGTGTAATATTTTCCTGTAAAAAAGCAGAGGTAACATCATTTACTACAATTAAAATACCTAAATCAAACCCTATAGCGGCAGGTAACATCAGCGGCTTTGTAAAAGGGACATTGTTAACCGGACAAACTTATACGGTAACAGGTGATATAACAGTAAAAAAGGGTGACACCTTATCAGCACAGCCGGGTGCCATAGTAGTAGTAGGAAACAACGCGCAGTTTACTATTCAGGGTGTGTTAAACTTATTGGGATCACAGGATAAACCGGTTTCTTTTAACTCCAATACAAATAAACCCGGATCATGGGGTGGGTTTCAATGTGATAGCGCACAGGCGGTTACTATTAAATGGACCCACGTAGATAACACCGGAGGGCCGGACGCCTCCGGAAGCGCGCGAAGAACTTTGTATGTTAATAAGGCTATTCCGGTAGATATTGAAGATTCATGGTTCACCAACGGGCAGGATGATTTAATGGGATTATTTCATGCTAAAGTAACTATATTAAGAAATACAATCAGTTCATCTGGCAGTACCGATGGTGAAGGTATTAACCTAAAATCAGGCGTAACAGGTGTTGTTGCTTATAATGTTATCTTCAGCCAGGCAGGTAGTGGCGTGAAATTAGAAACTGATAAAAACGCGCCTGTGCCTCAAACAATAGTGGATATTTATAATAATACAATAGTTGCAGTTGGATGGAGAAGAGGGTCGGCTGAGCCCGGCCGTGGTGTATCAGTAGGTGTTAATGCCATTGGCCGTATTTATAATAACATTTTTGTTAATGATTACCATGGAATTGAAATATTTAATGATGCCGACATTGTTAATACCACCTATGGTAATAATCTTTTTTATGCGACAGTTGACACCCATACAGATCTGGCAGACCCAACTATAACTATCAATATCAGAAATAATTTTTATCCGCTTTCTGGTTTAGGAAAACCACAGCCTACTGATCTTATTTCGAAAAAAATAGGCGACGTTGATCCTTTGTTTGTGCAATTTGATGGAACTGTAGCTGCTCCTAACGGCTATCCAAACAATAATAATTTCAGACTGCAAAATGGGTCTCCTGCCTATGGTACGGGTAATCCTAAGTACAATTATGATCTGGGAGCTTATCCTACGGATGGAAATGGGAATAAACATTAAACAATATTAATAAGCATTTAAACTAAAGAAGTCTGCACCCATTGGGTGCAGACTTCTTTAGTTTAGTTTAAGGTTGTATTTACTATTTAACAGTTATGATGTCAATAACTACTGTTCTGTTATAAAAACGCTCTTCGGGAAGGTTATTTTCAAAAGGAGAGTGACTAAGGTCTTCTCCAAAACCAAAAGTTTCGAATTTCACATTGTTTTTGCCTGCTTTTGATAATGCCTTTTCAATAATCTTTTGAGTTTGTTGTGCTCTGCTATCTGATAATTTTTGATTGTACTCGGCATCTCCAATAATATCTGTATGACCATGTATGATTACAGTTGATCCATCAGTAATTAATGGCGATACAATAACGGTTAAAAATTTATCATATGATGCTATTGTTTTTGATCTGTCAAAGTCAAACACAATACTGTAACGATAGCCTTTTTCAAGAGCCTGTTCCTGACGTATCAAATGAACTGTACCTTGTTTTTTAACGGTTAATCCGTTGTTGGTTTCTCCAACCATCTCTATCTTGTAATCTCCTGTAGGGTTGTTTCCTAAAATAGATGCTCCTGATACACTTTCCTGATTACGTGTGAATGGTCCGTAATGCTGAACAGTTCCATTTTCGTCTGTCACGTTAATTGACCATGATTTAAGCAGCTCCGAGGCGCTATCTACCTGGAAAACAACATGACTATCAAGCGGATCAACCTGTGTGGCAAGGAATTGTACAGAGTTCATCATACCGCCGCCAACTTCCATTAATAATCCGGGCGAAGTACTTTCAATGTCAACCCGGCGATCTTCAGCGCGCAACAGGGTAAGTTCTTTATTTCCTCCCGGCTGTTCTGACGGATTGATTGGCTTAATGCGTGAGGTAGTAGTGATTCTTGAGCCACTAATGCCAAATACTGATACCAGGTATTGTTTTACTGATTCTGCAAAGGCTTTACCATCCTGCAGCCCCTGGGTTGAAGCGCCGTTTAACGTTATGGTTATAGCTGGGTTTGACCGCATGCGATCACCCAGAATATTCAAGATATTATAATAGATATTTAATTGTCTTCCCGAACGGCCCGTCATGTTCTGTGTCTGCTCATTCTGTAACTGCTCTTCTTTAAATCCGGATGCCTGATCTTTTGTTAGTATAGCATAGCGGGTAGGAATTTCAGTTGATCCTTCGTTAAAAAATATGGAATTAAGCAAGGGTAAAGTTTCGCTTACCTGGCGTTTTAACGGTACGTTTTTAGGCGCACGAACCACAAAGGAAACTTCATGTGTTGGCACAACTGCCATTACACTTTCTTTAGCTGCAGTTCTTTTACCTTTACCAAACTTTAGCGCTACACCAACTCTTACCGTTGTTATTTGCCAGCTTTCAATATTACGCGGTGCACGGCCAAAGTATGGATGGTAGGATATGAATGGTGAAAGATTAACTTTTGTAGTGCTGTTCTTTGAAGAAAGCGGGATTTCATATCCGGCACCAACTTGCCCTGAAATTAATGTTTTGCGCATCTCGCTTAGCTGCGAACTGATATCAGGCTGCCTAAGCTGTGTGTAGGTAAAATCCCTGGCAATATTAAAAGCCAGGCTTGGTCCTGCAAAAAAGTAAAGCTTTGATGAGCCTGCAGCTAAACGAAGGCTGGGTTCAACAACAATATAACTTGTGTTTGTTTGCAAAGTAGCCAAACAGTTACAAGGCGCTATTACGTCCTTAAACTCTCCTCCGCGCCCGTCATATCCAACGTTTAGCATACCTCCCCACACACCTGCAGGGCGGTATTCTGTTAAAACAGAACCATAAGGGCGTACTCCGAATCCTTTATGAAAAGCAGCCGGAACTATTAAAGAGTTATTTAGCTGTTGCGTTGTACCATCATAGAAATTGAAATTGGCAGCTCCGGATACACCAAACCACCAGGTGGGTTGTGTAGTCTGTGCCTGAACCGTATAGGCAAGAATTACCATCAAAAAGCAGGTAATAAATCTTTTTATATTATTTGTGGGTAACATAGGATCTTCTTTTAAATTATTTTTTAATTATTGAACTCATGTAAATCCCCCTTTCGGGGGATTACATTAATATTTATGGTAGAATAACCGTACTGGCGTTTAAGGTAACAGCCGTTTGTGCCAATAACCTTCCGGTAACTTTAGCGCCGGTATTAAGAGAGATCAGTGTTTTACTTAATATAATTCCACTAAAATCTGTATTGGTACCCAGGGTGGCTTGTCCGGCCACTACCCATGTAATGTTTTTGGCTTGTGCCCCGCCTGTCAGGGTAACAATAGCACTGTTATTTACCGTTAAGTCCTGTGCTATCTGAATAACCCATGTATCATTTGGTCCGCCGGCCAGCGTTACACCAGCACTTGTTATTAAAACACCCGTACTATATTTATACAGTCCTGGAGGCAAGATATGGCCACTTATATTTCCGGCGTACAGATCAACAATTGGAGCCGGCGTTACTAAACCATTTGCGGTAGTATAGGCGGTTTGCATATCGTTTATAGATGTAGTCATGTTAGAAGGAGTTGGCGCCGCATAATCAGAGGCATAAACCTTCCCTGTTACAATTGGTGTTTGCGAAAACTGGCCGCTTGCATCCATTATTAATCCAAATCCTGTTATAGCAGTAGCTGCTGCAGGACTCACCCCTATATCACCCTGAACTGAGGTAATACCTGTAGTTGAGATACCGGATTTAGTTAAGATTGCAAAGTTACCTGCTGCTCCAAGAAATACTTGTCCGGGACCAATTGCAGGGGTTAGCGTAAAGTTCGCGGTGATATTTTTATTCGCGTCCATGGTAACTGTTAATGGATTTACAGATCCGGTGGCATCTCCGCTCCATGACGTAAATGTATAGCCTGGATTTGCTGTTGCAGTAAGCTGTACCGTAGTTCCATTATTATAAGTTGGCTGGTTTGGATTTTTTGCTACCGCTCCGTTTACTGCTGTTACATTTAATGTGTAAGTGTTAAGTATAAAATTAGCAACTAACGTTCTGCTTACAGTTATTGGAAAGGTATAACTGGCGCTGGTAGAAACTACGTTTCCATTTTCTGTCCAGCTACCAAAGGTATAGGTGTTATTTGGTGTTGCTGTTACTGTTACAGAAGAGCCTGCATTGTATGCCCCTGACCCGGTTGTTGTTCCTCCGGCAGCTGGGTTTGATGACAATATAACTGCAAGTTGTGAGGCTGATATAACCTTATAATTAGCAACCAGTGTCCTGTTTCCGGTCAAAATAAACTGATAGCTTGAACTTGCAGAAACTACAGCGCCATTTTCTGTCCAGTTGATAAAGGTATAGCCTGTATTTGGCGTGGCTGTTACGGTAACCGGAGTGCCTGCAACATAAGCGCCTGCTCCATTAGTAGTTCCACCGACGGTTGGATTTGATGATAGGTTTACAGCAAAGCTTCCTGCTTTTACCGCAGCAAAATTGGCCACTAATGCCATGTTACCGGCCATTTTAAACTGGTAGCTTGAACTTGTAGAAACTACAGCGCCATTATTTGTCCAGTTGGTAAAACTATAACCTGCATTTGGTGTGGCTGTTACTGTAACTAAAGAGCCTTGAGCAAATGTACCGCCACCTACAGTTGTACCACCCGCTACAGGGTTTGATGATAGCGTTACCTGAGGCATGGTTGTAAAGCTCCATACATAATTATCAACTATTGTTGTACGGAACCTGTTGGTAGCCCCTGTTGTAATGGTACCGGTATAAGTAGTAAAAGGCAACAATGCCACATCTGGCTTAAAAGTAAAAGTTGTACCAATAGGTGTGGTAGCAACAGCTCCGGATATAAGCGTAGCACCTTGCTTTATAATAAATGTTGTTTTATTGATTGTTGTTGAATCCATGTTGACGTTAAAGGTTGCCGAAACTACCTTGTTAAGAACAACGTCAACAGCATTGTCCATAGGATCTGTAGATACAACTATAGGACAAAGCCCTACAACCGCTCCCTTATAGTTGTCTTTTTTACATGAAGCAGTAAAAAAAACAAGAAGTAATACCATGCACCACATGGTATTAAATATTTTAGAATAACCCCTGCTTTGACGCTTTTGGGTACCATTCATAATAATAGTAGATTTTTTGTTCATTGTATTTGATTTAGTAATAATGAGATTTAATGTTCTGGTAATAATAAGTTTAACATTCTTTTGGCCGTTTATTAAGTCGGATTTTAGAACACAGCAAACCTATCGTTATTGTTATCCTGCCATGTTATACAACTTTTGGAATAAGTTATATAATTCACACATTTTCAAGTCCGAGTTGGCTTTGTTGATTAAGGTTTTTAAAGTAGGAAGGGGTTACACCGGTAATTTTTTTAAATTGGGTGGATAAGTGGGCAACACTGCTGTAGTGTAATTTCCAGGATATTTCAGTAAGGTTAAGTTCATTGTGACCCATCAGTTCTTTTACCCGTTCTATTTTATGCAGAATGATAAAATGTTCGATAGTAACACCTACTACCTCTGAGAATATGTTGGCGAGATAAGTATAGTCTAAATTTAATTTTACACTTAAAAAATCCGAGAAATTTATTTTTAACGGGTCATCTGTATAATGCACCATTTCAATAATAACATTCTTAATTTTTTCAATCAGAATGCTTTTCTTATCGTCCATTAACTCTAATCCGGATTGAAGTAAGGCAATGTTGAGCTTTTCTATTTGGGCCGAAGAAATACTTAAAACTTCTGCTCTTCCTAACATTACAGCTATG
>JAQBOY010000238.1 GCA_028287805.1 Mucilaginibacter sp. | reverse complement strand
TCAGTAACATAATCCGCCAGCTCTGGCGAGTACCGTTCATCATGCTGATGCATAAAGAACCAAACAGACTGCAGGCCCAGTTCCCGCCAGTGTTTAATACGATCAACCCATTCATCAACGCGGGTATAATCGGTAGGGTCCAGGCTGTTGCCTACAAAGCGGATAAAAGCATGTGGAGTAGGTAAATTCATGTGTACACAATCGCGCCTGCCGGATGCATCCGTAATTACGGCACCTATGTTGAGCTGATGGAGCAGGCTAAATACATTATCGCGGATTTCGGGTATGGCAAACCAGTCCTTATGCCTTAACTCCACAAAAACAGGAACATCTTTGGGTAAATGCTCCAGGTAAGCTTTTAATTCCGGTAAACTTTTTGGCGTGAAGTTATCACTCAGTTGTAAAAACAACGGGCCCAATTTATCGCCAAAAGCTAAAATACCTTCATAAAAGGTAGTGGTAATATCTTCCGCGTTTTTTAAACGGCGGATATGACTAATGCTTTGTGAAAACTTAGGGCAAAACTTAAACTCCGGACTAATGTCTGCCTTGCTTTTCCATTTGCTGATGGTATCAGGGCCATAAGTTTGGTAAAATGTGGCATTCAGTTCAATACAATCAAAATGCTTTACATACTCATCCAAAAAGTTGGCATCCTTTGTTTTGGGCGGATAAATTTTCCCCACCCATTCTTTGCGTCCCCACTTCGCGCAGCCTACATGTACCTGCAACGGCTGATCATTTTTAGCTGCTTTTAGCGTGGTTATCGTTAATTCAGGATCAGAGGGAAGTGAAAAACCTACTTCTGCTAATTCTTCAGGGTTTACCCGGCCAAATTCCATAGTATGATGTTCTGAGTTGTAAATTGTAGTTGTGTAAGTATACCTGCACCTACTTTCAGCCCACAATTTACAACTTATAAGTATTTATCTAAACAATTTCTGTTCTGAATGCCGGAACCGCTCTTTTTTTAGAAGCCTGTTCATAAGCATAAGCCAGTTTTATAATTTCGGGTTCGGTATAGGCAGTGCTAAAAAATGATAGCCCCACCGGTAACCCGTGCACGGTGCCCATAGGAACAGTAATATGCGGATACCCAGCCATAGCCGCCGGCGATGAAAAGGAGAATCCTGTACCATAATCACCATTAACCAGGTCGATACAACAACCAGGGCCATTTGTTATACCTATTATGGCATCCAGCTTATTTTGTTTTAATGTGGTATCAATAATATTCCTGCTACCTTCATTAGTCCCTTTCAATGCGTCAAGATATTCCTTGCTGTCCAATCCTTCTCTTTTTTGTGATGCTTCCAGCGTTTCCTGTTTAAAGAAAGGCATGGCTTTAGCCTCGTTACTTTTATTAAAGTCGATAACATCCTGCAGCGATTTAGCTTTACAGTTAGCTTTCTCTAAATATTTATTCACACCGTCTTTAAATTCATATTGCAATACTGCAGTTTGCCCCCGGCTTACTTCTCTCATTGGTGTTAAAAGATCAATCTCCACAATTTCGGCCCCCTTACTTTTTAAAACATCAAGCGCCTGATGAAATAAAGCTTCAACAGTTTCATTACCTTTTAAAAAGGTTTTCTCCAATCCCAGTCGTTTGCCCTGTAAACCATTAGCGTCTAAAAATTTGGTATAATCTTTTTCAGTTTTGCCTTTACTTTCTAAAGTGCAGCTATCTTCAGGGTCAACACCTGTAAGTACGCTCAATAAAATTGCCGCATCTTTAACCGTACGGGCCATTGGCCCGGCTGTATCCTGAGTTTTTGAAATGGGGATAATTCCTGAACGGCTTAGCAGGCCAACCGTAGGTTTAATACCTACAAGGCCATTTACTGATGAGGGTGAAACAACAGAGCCATTGGTTTCAGTACCGATGCCTACAGCGCATAAACTGGCGGATACTGCTGAACCTGTACCAGCGCTTGATCCACTTGTGTTACGTGTTAGCACATAGGGGTTTTTAGTTTGCCCGCCGCGGCTGCTCCACCCACTGGTTGACCGTGTTGAACGGAAGTTTGCCCATTCGCTTAAATTGGTTTTGCCTATTATCACCGCGCCTGCCTCTCTTAACTGGTGTGCTATAAAAGCATCGTGCTGTGCAATATTATCTGCAATAGCTAATGCACCTGCTGTAGTATGCATTTTATCGCCCGTATTAATGTTGTCTTTTATTAAAACAGGAATACCATGCATTGGGCCGCGTACCTTACCGCTTCTGCGTTCTTTATCCATAGCATCGGCTATGCTTAAAGCGTCCGGGTTTAATTCAATAACGGCATTAAGCTTTGGTCCGCTTTTATCAATCGCTGCAATACGTTTTAAGTACATTTCTGTAATAGAACGGGAAGTATAAACCTTACTTTGCATTTTCTGCTGTAGTTCGGTAATGGTCACTTCTTTTAAAAGAAAACTATCAGTTATATCATTATTTAGTAAGGCATGGTCTTCGTTTTTTGATTCTGCCATTAAATTTGATGTGCCGGCCGCTACGGCAGATAAGGTTAAACCGGCTAATGAGCCTGTTTTTAAAAATTTTCTTCTATGCATAAGTAATTGTTAAAAACCTAAAAATATCAAAAAATCATACAATACGGGCATATGCCTTGAAATTTTATAGATAATACAATAGAGACGCAATGTTTTTCGTCTCTATTGTATTTTTTAAGACAAAAATTGTTGTGTTTCTGCCATTATTTACCATTAGGCGTAAATTTTTTCGTCTCTGTAGCGTTATTTAAGACAAAAATTGTTGTGTTTCTACGATATTACCACTAAGACGTAAAATATTGCGTCTCTACAGTAATTTTCTACCTAATAATTTATCAATTGAATAATAGTTATACGGTTCAAAATAATATAACAGGGTAAAGCAAATACCATATATTATCTGGGTGAAAACATTTTCCCATTGCTCAATCATAGATGAGCCGAATATGAGTGCCACCATAATTAATACGCCTAAAATAGCGGCAAAGCGGGTAAATAAACCAATAATAAGCAGGATACCGGTTAATAATTCTAAAAATGGAAGTGCATAACTAAATACTTCTACCAAAGCTAAAGGCAGCATAGCATTGCTAAACTGCTGTACTACATGATGGCTAAAACCACTCAATTTAGGCATTCGTTCCAACCCATGTCCAAACATGCTCACAGCTATGGGTAACCGGCCTAATAAATAAGTAATTCTTTCTTTTTTCATAACTGTTCTTCTTGTTTTAAAATACTTGACTGATATATTTAATTTAACGT
>JAQBOY010000149.1 GCA_028287805.1 Mucilaginibacter sp. | reverse complement strand
ACCAATGAAAAGTTTTTTGATGGCACCCCCCTTACAAAAAAAGTGCTGAACTGGAAAAAACAACTTATTTTAAGAGCTGATCATATAATATCAATTTCGGAAAACACTAAAAATGATATTGTTTCTTATTACAACATAGATCCTGCCAAAATTACCACTATATATTTAGCGGGCGGCTTTGATGTTATTCCTAAAAATAAGGAAATGGAGTTGGTTGATACCAAACATGTTAAAGATTACATACTTTTTGTAGGTAGTAGAAGCAAGTATAAAAATTTTAATGATTTTGCAACTGAAATTGCTCCTTTACTTTATAAATATGATCTTGATCTTTTAGTTGCAGGAGGCGGAAAATTGAATTTGGATGAAATAAATTTGTTAAAAAGTTTAAACATCTATGATCGTGTTGTTACTTATTCTCATGTTAGTGATAGTCATTTAGCCAACTTGTATAAAAATGCAATGGTATTTATTTTCCCATCTTTGTATGAAGGTTTTGGTATTCCGGTCCTGGAAGCCATGCAATGTCAATGTCCTGTATTATTAAGTAACAATTCTTCTTTGCCTGAAGTTGGCGGTTCTGCAGCTGAATATTTTGATCCTTTTATTAAAGGGGATTTAAAAAATGTCCTTGAAAAATTGATTTTAAATGATGATGCAAGAACTCAAATGAAGATAAAAGGATTACAACAGGCTTTAAAATTTAACTGGGATATTACTGCTGTTAAACATGCGGAAGTATATAAACTGATAACAGCATAAATTAATTGTATTTACCTTGCCACCCAAAATAACCATCATAACCCCTTCCTACAATCAAGGTCAATTTATTGAGGAAACCATACTATCGGTTATCGGCCAGGATTACCCTAACCTGGAATATATTATTATAGATGGAGGCAGCACAGACGATACGGTTGATATTATAAAAAAGTATGAAAAGCATATTACTTACTGGGTATCAGAAAAAGATACCGGGCAGAGTAATGCGATAAACAAAGGGCTTAAAATAGCTTCGGGTGATATCATCAACTGGCTTAATAGCGATGATGTTTTAATGCCCGGTTCCCTGGCGCTAATTGTGCAGAAGTTTAATGAACATCCGGATGCTATTATGGTGCACGGAAGAATACAATACTTTGGAGCAAGTAATTATTATTCAAGAAATTTATCTAAAAAAGATATTGAAACAAGATACGCTGCTCATATTTGTATGCCCCAGCCTGCTTGTTTTTTTAAAAAGAAATTGATTGATGAACAAGGTTTGCTTGATGAAACTTTACATTTCTCAATGGATACTGATCTATATGTGAGAGCGGGTTTACATTATTCCATAGTACAGGTTGATGATATTTTTGCTAAGTTCAGGCTACATAATTCCAGTAAATCTGTAAGTGTTTTTAACAAAACCTTTTTAGCGGATAATAAACTCATTTTTAGTCGTGTTTTACACACGCTCTCGGCTTTTAATGAGATAAGTGAATTAAAGAAATTGAATCTTTTTGTAGAACCTGAATACGCGTACAATAAAACAGGTAAAACTTTTGATACACATAAGCTATTGTTTTACTTTTTAGAGCACCGGTTGCTCACCATTCATAGTCACGGCGATAAAAAAACCTTCAAAACTATATTTAGTTATCTTTTTAGGAAATATAATGTCGAAACATTTTCTTCAAATAAGTTGTTATTGTACCGTTTCTCCTTATTTTTGCCCTCCAGTTTTTTACATGCTTTAGCAAGACTACGCTACAGAAGTAAAGCTGGAAATTAATACTAAAACCTTATCCAAATTATATGAAAATCCTGTTTAGCCAAAAAATAAATGGTATTTCAGGTTCTGAACTTTATTTACTGCAAATTTTACCCGAATTAAAAAAACGAGGGTATGATGTTGAAATGTTGCTTATTTATCCAACATCAAAAAACAACAATGCTCTTTTTAAACAACAATTAGTAAAAGAGAGCATAGTATGTCATGAAGTTTACGGCCATGGCTCACTATCATTTTTATTGTTGTATAAAATATATGGTATAATAAAAAAGGGGAACTATGACATTGTACAATCAAACTTAATACATGCTGATTTATGGATGTCGCTTGTAAAACTTTTACTAAAAAAAGATTTAAAAATTATAAGTGTAAAACACGGCTATAGCCCTGCTTACTCAGCTAAATATGGGTATGATTTTAAATATATAAAAAGAGAAACCTACTATTGGATACAAAGATTTAATTGTAAACTGGCTGATTTTAATGTAACTATATCTAATGGGTTATATAATGTATATGTTGATGGTGAAATTACTATACCTCAAAAAATACAAACTGTACATTATGGATTAACTTTAACACCAACATTAAATGAAACAGCGATTGTTCCCCAGGAACAATATTTATTGATAACAGGCCGGCTTATAGGTTTTAAAGGCCATCGATATCTTATAAACGCCTGGAAAAAAGTTAATATTGTTTATCCTTTATTAAAATTATGTATCGTTGGTGATGGGGCAATGAGGTTGGACCTTGAAAAGATGGTTGTGGAAGCCGGCCTGCAAAATGTAATTATATTTTTAGGGCATGTTCCTAATCCTCATCCTTTGATGAAGAAATGTTTATTTACGATTGTATCCTCAACATGGGAAGGGTTCGGTTTGATTTTGTTGGAAAGCTGGCTTCATAAAAAGCCTATAGTTGCTTTTGATGTGCCCGCAATGAATGAGGTGATTGATGATGGAGTGAACGGTTTACTGGTTAAAAAAGCAGATAGCAATGATCTTGCAGAAAAAATAATTTATTTGCTTAATAACGAATCGCTTATTACCGAAATGGGAGATAATGGGTATAAAAAGCTAAATTCTTATTTTACTTTAAAAAGAATGACCGATGAAATGGAAGATGTTTACCATGCCGTTAACGATAAACACTAAATTCCGTTGTGTATTTCAATATCTTATAGCAATATTGTATTCATAATATTACTTCTCATTATTGTTGAAATGATATTTTTGGTATTAATGCAATGCATTTTTAATTAATATATAAATACTGTTGATTTGATTCTTACTTCCCAGGATTTTATTCTTTTATGTTTTCAGTTTCCTCTCTGTTTATGGCTGGTAAAATATCTGAGTAAACGTGTTGATGAAAATTTGCGTTCCCACTTTAAAAGAGGAATAATTTTGAAATTAATTGCCTGTATTGTATTAGGCTTAATTTACCAATTTTATTATGGTTTTGGCGATACATTAATGTATTTTAATCATAGTAAATTTTTAACCGGGGCCATAGTCAAATCACCAAAAAATACATTTTCATATCTCTTTTCAACTGATGATGAATTTTATTCATTCTTCAGTTATTATATAGATCAGCTTTATGAAGCCAGTTATTACTTTAGAACTGCAAATATTACAATGATTAAAATTGCTGCAGTTTTTAATTTTATCTCATTGAATAGTTTTTTTGGTACCGGTTTTATTTTTTGCTTTTTTTCATACTTCGGCCAATGGAAAATATTTACTGTCTTTTACCGTGCTTATCCGGATATAGGTGAAAAGTTTGCCTATTCTCTATATATACCCTCTGTAATTTTTTGGAGCAGTGGTATACTTAAAGATTCTTTTTGCATAGGTTGTATAGGACTGATTATTTATATATGTGAAAACCTTTCGTTTAAAAATTTAAGAATTCTTATCAAGATCCCAATTCTGGTAATTTGTTGTTACCTGACATTCATTATAAAAGCTTACATACTTTTTTGTCTTTTAATTCCTTTAATTGTATGGAGATATTCATTAATAATTAAAAGGATTGGCTTTAAGTTATTTGTAAAAAGATATTTATGGCTAAATGCAATCCTGGCATTTTTTGTTTTTAGCTTTGGCCATATAAAAGCATTATTTCAAGATGTTTCATTACCCGACTTATATTTGTTATTATTAAAAACAAGGACAGGTTTTGAAAGTTCGACAGATAGCGATGGTTCCTCATTCACTTTAGGTGAATTTTCGCCAACAATTACCGGTTTTTTAACCCAGATTCCAAAAGCGGTTAATGCAGTTATTTTTCGGCCTTATGTATGGGAAAGTAAAAAAATATTTTCTTTAGTGGCGGCAGGTGAAAGTTTGATGTTTTTATTTATTGCAATTTTTGTGTTTTATAAAACAGGGATTAAGTCAAGTATTAAAATCATACTTAACAACCCCGACGTATTTTTTTGCT
>JAQBOY010000110.1 GCA_028287805.1 Mucilaginibacter sp. | reverse complement strand
TTTGCTGTCTTTCGGTAAGTTTAACCCCCTCTTTTCTTGCCTCTAACATGGCATCGCAAATATCAGCTAATACCGTAGCCTCATATCCATGTACTTTTTGGTTGCCCCTATAGCAAATAATAGGATTAAGTTTGGCCATGTCTAACTTATTCTCTATGAATGGTTTAAGAGCTTTTGAACCCAAAAAAGTAGGTAAAATATAGCCACCTCGTTTTTCACCATCTTCCGGCCTTTCCCTTATTTTTAAAGCCTCTTGCAGTGACCTGCCGGATAAAACACGTGTACCGTCATCCAGTACAAAGCAAGGTATTTCTAAGCCGTTAAGGTCTAAAGTTCCCTCATGTGTTATTTTCTTACTCATTTTGTCAGTTGGTTATAGGTTAAACGATTAGTACAGTTTGAAAGTAGGGAGTTAAAACGAATTAAGTCAGTAGTTTTACGGCTATTGTAACGGAAAGAAAACTCGTCGGCATATTTCTGTAAATGCTTTGCAGATATGTTGTGATAAATACCTATTACCATGCGGTCAAAAAGTGAAAAACAACCCTCAATGCTATTAGTATAATAAACTCCACGGCCATATTCTTTTTTGCTATGGTCAACAACCCCATGGTGAGCAAATTCTTTACCTACTGCTACATAGGTATTAGCTGTATCAGTCATTAAAACACTTTCGGTATCCACATTAGCCCGTACTAAGTTTGGTACGAAATCAGTAGGTTTAATAGCCTGTAAACGTAGTCTACTGCCACGTTCCATTAAACCCAACATAACTGTCTTATTGTTGTGGCGGTCTGCTTTATTTTCGGTTATAACCTTTCGCTTTTTGTTGCTCATGTTTTTAACCTTACCACCTACGATTGTTTCGTCAACTTCAACAATTACGCCCGAACCGCCCAATTTGTTATCGTTGTTAATATCGGTCTCGGCTGCATCTATACCGAAGCAATTGCGGATGCGTTGCAACATGAACCATGCGGTCTTTTGAGTAACGTTTAAATCACGTCCTAATTGAAGAGAAGAAATGCCTTTTTTGTGACCTGTGATTAAATAGATGGCTATAAACCAAGATTGTAATTCAATTTTGGTATTATCGAATAGAGTAGCTGTACGAACATTGAAGTATTTACCTGTGTTTTTACATTTGTATCCCCTTGCGGTAACATAAACCTTTGAGGTTTCATCAAATGGGCTTACAACATTACCATTCCAACGCAATTGCTCTAAATGAGTAATGCAAGTTTGTTCATCGGGGAAAGCTTTTATTAATTCTCGTATTGATTTAAACTCTATATTTATCATTGCGTTGTGAATTACAATACAAATATAGTAGTTATTTACACAAATGCAAATTTATTTAGTGTAAAGTTGTATATAGTTACCAAAGTATTGCGTCTCTACGGTAAACAAAAAAACCACCTGATAGGGTGGTTTTTTTGTTTGTAAAATATTTTTATACCGAGAAACTCTCGCCGCAGCCACAGGTGCGGCTGGCGTTGGGGTTATGGAAGTTAAAGCCTTTGCCATTTAAGCCATCGGAAAAATCAAGTTCGGTACCGGCAAGGTATAGGAACGATTTCATATCCAAAGCAAGGCGTATGCCTTTATCTTCAAAAAACTGGTCGCCTTTTTTTATTTCGTTATCAAAATCAAGGTTATATGATAACCCTGAGCAACCACCTCCCTGAACAGAAACCCTTAGGAAATAAGAAGCATCCAGCTCCGAATCCTGCATCAGGTGATCTATTTTACTTTTTGCTTTATCAGTTATAGTTACCATTTCTTTTTAATCTTAAGTTTTGAGTCATAAGTCTTGAGTTTGATGGGTTTTAACTACTCACCACTCTCAACTACTTCACCACTCACTACTCAATGATGTACTTTTTCGCTTGCAATTGGCGCTAAGCCGTTCTTTACGCGAAAGTCATTAATTGCAGCTTTGATAGCATCTTCTGCCAAAACTGAACAGTGAATTTTTACCGGAGGCAGGGCTAATTCTTCAACAATATCCATGTTGTCAATCTTCATGGCATCATCTATGCTTTTGCCTTTAAGCCATTCGGTAGCTAATGATGATGAAGCAATAGCCGAGCCACATCCAAAAGTTTTGAATTTAGCGTCGGTAATTACGTTGTTATCATCAACCTGTATCTGCAGGCGCATAACGTCGCCGCACTCAGGGGCACCCACTAAACCGGTGCCTACTTTGTGGCTGCTTTTATCCAAAGTGCCAACATTGCGGGGGTTAGTGTAGTGATCAATTACTTTATCTGAATAAGCCATATTCTTTAGTTTTAAGTCTTAAGTTATGAGTCTTGAGCCAATGCTCTTACTCTTATTTTTATACCTATTTAACAATTCTAAATCTGAAATCGAAGTTCGATATTCAATTAATGTTCTGCCCACTCAATGGAGTTAAGGTCGATGCCTTCCTTAAACATTTCCCAAAGCGGGGATAGTTCACGCAAATGTGTAACCGATTTTTTGGTCACCTCAATAGCGTAATCTACTTCTTCTTCGGTAGTGAAGCGGCCTAAACCAAAACGTATCGAAGAGTGTGCCAAATCATCAGATAATCCTAAGCTTTTTAATACATAGGATGGTTCTAATGAAGCTGAAGTACAGGCAGATCCTGATGAAACAGCCAGGTCCTTCATCGCCATCATTAAGCCTTCTCCTTCAACATATTTAAAAGAGATGTTAGCAACATGAGGTAAACGGTGTTCAACGTTTCCGTTTACATAACTTTCTTCGAGCTGGGTTAAAGCGTTTTGTAATTTATCACGTAAAACTGATAAACGCTTAGCTTCGCTTTCCATTTCCTGCAGGCATAATTCGCAGGCCTTACCCAGGCCAACAATACCGGGTACGTTTAAAGTACCTGAACGCATACCGCGCTCATGACCACCGCCATCCATTTGTGCGGTAACTTTAACACGTGGACCTTTACGGCGAACGTATAATGCGCCAACGCCTTTAGGTCCGTATATTTTATGTGCTGATAAAGCCAGCAGGTCAATACCATCAGTAATAACATTAACAGGTATCTTTCCAACTGCCTGTACCGCATCAGTCATAAACAGCGCGCCATTTTTGTGCGCTATAGCTGAAATTTCTTTAATAGGTTGTATAACGCCTATTTCGTTGTTGCCATACATTACAGAAACTAAAATAGTTTCGGGTGTCATAGCCTGTTTTAATACTTCAAGGTCAATTAAGCCATCTTCTTTAACAGGCAGGTAAGTAACCTTGCCGCCTAATTTTTCAACGTGTTTACACGCATCTAATACAGCTTTATGTTCAGTAACCGTAGTAATAATATGGTTACCTTTTTCTTTGTACATTTCAAATACACCCTTAATAGCCAGGTTATCTGATTCGGTAGCGCCCGAAGTAAAGATGATCTCTTTTTCGCTGGCACCAATCAACTTGGCAACTTGTTCGCGGGCATAATCAACAGCCTCTTCAGCTACCCAGCCAAATGCATGGTTCCGGCTGGCCGCATTGCCAAACTTATTGGTAAAATAAGGTAACATGGCTTCCAGCACCCTTGGATCCATAGGTGTGGTTGCGTTGTTATCCAGGTAAATAGGAAGATTCATATTCTTAAATATATAATATAGTACAAAGATAAGCAAACTTTTTATTTAAAATGATTCAAAACAAGGACGAATTAGCGTAGCTTACCAATAATTTACAATATTTGGACATGAATAAGATTGAACATATTGGTATAGCCGTAAATGATATAAAAGTTTCGGGCAGCCTTTATGAAAAATTATTAAATACACCAGTATACAAGGTAGAGGAAGTGGCCAGCGAGGGTGTTAAAACCGCTTTTTTGCAATGCGGACTTAATAAGATCGAACTGCTGGAAGCCAGCGATGACAACAGCCCGATAGCCAAATTTATAGCCAAAAAAGGGGAAGGCATACACCATATTGCTTTTGAAGTGGATGATATTGTGTTTGAAATGAAGCGCTTAAAGGATGAAGGGTTTGTTTTGCTTAGTGATGAACCTAAGTTGGGAGCTGATAATAAGTTGGTTTGTTTTGTGCACCCGAAGAGCGCGGGAGGGGTGTTAGTGGAATTGTGCCAGGAGGCCTCACCCCGGCCCTCTCCAAAGGAGAGGGAGCTTTAGCGGTTGCGGTTTGAACGTGTTTAAGAGAACATAAAAAGCTATGCAAGGATGCCTCACCACCCCAGCCCTCTCCAAAGGAGAGGGGGCTTTGAATAATTAACCTATGGAGAAAGTTTTACTTTTTATAAGTATTGTCACTTGTTTTTTCTTTTTGTCGCCTAATGCGTTTGCACAAAACAACCAAATTGTTACAAATGGTACAGCTACAAATACTGTCACTTTTCCAGGATCAGGATGTATTTATAATTGGGTAAATGATAATCCGGGAATAGGTTTGGCGGCAAG
>JAQBOY010000085.1 GCA_028287805.1 Mucilaginibacter sp. | reverse complement strand
AAAAAAGAATTTGTAGGATCAGAAGAAGGCACATTACGCAATGCCATAAAAGCAGCATTGCAAAAAGAAGCACCCGCACAACTAACCTTAACCAATATTAAAGCGGATCAAAAACAGGTTCAGGTGCATTACCAGGTAGCAGGCAATGGAAGCAATAGCGTATTGCTATTGGCATTGGTGCAAAAATTTGCGCAAAATCCTATTAAAGCCGGCGAAAATAGGGGCCGGACTTTATCACATGTACAAATTGTACAAAAACTCCGGAATATAGCGTTAAGCAATAATAAAAGCGGTACAGAAAACATAGCCTTACCTAACGGCTTTAGCCCCCAAAACTGGGAGATCATAGGGCTTATACAAAATATAAACAGCGGCGAAATTACAGGAGCGGCAAGAGCCGGATTTCCGTTAGCCATAGCTAATGACGTAGCTGTTAAAAGCATAAAATAGAATTAATTATTGCTAATTTCACTTGACGAAATTGTCCCTGACATGAAAACCATTAAAGAAAAGCATTCCTTAGCCATGCGATGGACACATTGGGTAAATTTCCCCATACTTACCATTATGATATGGAGCGGCATGCTGATCTATTGGGCTAATGACGAATATTCCATCACCTTATTTGGCCATAAGTTCGTCCGTTTTTTTCCGGACTGGTATTATAATTTATTACATATCCCCTCACGGCTGGCTGAAGGCATGGCTTTCCATTTTTTATTTATGTGGTTTTTTACCCTTAACGGGATCTTTTATATCTTGTATACCCTAATTTCGGGTGAATGGCGGCAATTGGTTCCTAACCGGCATTCGTTTAAAGAAGCCTGGTTGGTTCTGCTGCATGATCTGCATATTCGTAAAACCGTACCGCCACAAAAAAAATATAATGCGGCCCAGCGTATAGCTTATACTGCTATCATTATCATGGGGATTGGATCTGTTATTACCGGGTTGGCTATTTATAAACCGGTACAGTTTTACTATTTAACCTGGCTTTGCGGAGGCTATCATTTTGCCCGCATCATACATTTTGCTTTAACGCTGGGTTATGTGTTCTTTTTTTTGATCCATGTAGTACAGGTTGTTTTAGCCGGGTGGAACAACTTCAGGTCGGTAGTATCCGGATTTGAGGTGATAGATGAACAACCTAAACCTGTAATTGAAACTGCTCATGAAAACGAAAAAGCTTAAGAAAGAACTAACCGTTGAGCAAAAGATCAAACGACGTAACTTTATTTCGTTCGCTGTTTTTATTGGTCTTGGCGGCGCCGCTTTTGGCGGTTGGAAATGGTTATATAATTCGCCGGAAGAAACCGCAGGAATAACCGGCGGGGCGCACCAGCCCTTGCGCCGCGCGCTAAATAAAACTGAACTGTTTTTCAGGAACTTTTTCAGCAATAATAACCTGGTAAAAACCTATCCAAAATCAATGGCGGCCAAAGTAGTAAGGCATAACAGCGACATTGGATCAGAAGGTAAGCTGCCACCAGAGAGCTGGAAATTGCAGGTACACAAAAAATCTGGCGAGGTATTACAAATTACCCTGGACGAATTGCGGGCATTGCCCAAAACGGAAATCGTTTATGATTTTAAATGTGTAGAAGGATGGGACCAGATATCACATTGGGGCGGTGTAAAATTTACTGATTTTATTAGCCACTTTAAGTTAGAGGATGAAGCCAAACTACAATATGTAGGCCTGGAGACGCCGGATAAAAAATACTGTGTAGGTATTGATATGCCGAGCGCCCTGCACCCTCAAACGCTATTGGCCTATGAGGTTAATGACCAGCCGTTACCCGGCAAGCATGGGCAACCGCTGCGGTTAATCATCCCAGTTAAATACGGCATTAAAAACCTGAAGCGTATTGGCTCCATTGCTTTCAGCAATACCCGCCCGCATGATTACTGGGCAGAACAGGGCTATGATTATTATTCCGGACTTTGATTTTTATAATAATCAGCGCTCGGTTTATTAGGTGCGGCATGAATACCCGTGTTTTGATTAGGCAAACCGGATGAATTTAATACAGGCATTTGCAGTTTAATCATATTATGTTTAAGTGAATCTATTTCAGTTTGCAGCTGCTTTATTTTATCATCTTTTTTATCCACAATAAAAAAAACTACAGACAAAATTATAGCAATTGTAGCCGTTAATGTACTTGATATAAGGCTTTTCCTTGCTTCTTCTTTAGCCTCCTTTGAAACTTTGGTTGCCTCTATAGTAGCTTGTTTACTATCCTGATCTAATTTTTCATTCTTCTTCCTTTGCTCTTCCTGGTGTTTGAACCCTCCATCCTTCATAAAACTTGCCGCCTGCGGGCCTAAAATATAGTAATGAACGTTATCATTTCCATATCCAAGATCTATAAGAACATTAGGCTCCTTTACACTAATATAATGTAGTATTGCTCCTAATGTGACATCATCATTCACTATTTTATCTTCTGAGGCCATAATCAGGCCGCCATAAAATTTATCAGGGAAGTTGTCTAAACAATACATTAAAACTTCATCTACCTTTTCAGTACCAAAATTAACTTGCATATTAGTTAATTAAATTAATATAAAGATAAATACAAACAACTCAATATGTTATACTTTATATTTTTAAAAAATTCAATAATTAGGTTGAGGAGTGGAATAGATTACCTATTGAGTCACCGTTTTTAAAAATCGCTCTACGGTATAGGTTGACAGCTGCCCGCCCGGGCCATTTATATTATAATCAAACCCATGTGTTGCCCACGGTAGCTGGAGCCAAAAATGTTTGATCCCGTTTTCTTGCAACTTTGCATTGAGCCGTCGGCTGTGCTCATAAGCCACCAGCACATCATTTTCTCCGTGTATAATAAGGGTTGGGACA
>JAQBOY010000076.1 GCA_028287805.1 Mucilaginibacter sp. | reverse complement strand
TTACATATTAAAGCTATTTATTAATGTTTAAACTATCTTTTCGCACCCAGGTATTAAGTGGATTTATCGTATCTGTTCTCCTGGTATTAATAGTTGGAATACTATCTTATAAAAGTATTAACCAGTTTAGGGATGATACTGTTGCAGCCGACCGCACCCAAAAAACAATCAAAGCATCAACCGATTTATTGCAGTTGCTGATTGATGCCGAAACAGGAATGCGTGGGTATGGTGCCACAGGGAATCCGGTTTTTCTTGATCCCTATAATGCAGCTGTTCCTAAAATACATTCCGATCTTAAGCAGCTTAAGGGATTTTTACAGGGAAATGCTGAACAAGTTAGGCGGGTTGATTCCATGTCAAACCTGATAGACATTCAATTAAACATATTAAAAAAAAATGTTGATGCCCGTATAGCTAAAGGGCTGGCCTATATGGTAGAAAACCACATGTTTTTTGCCGGTAAGCAAAATATGGATCATATCCGTACGCTTAATGAACATTTGATTAATACGGAGACCGATTTACTTGGCAAACGTAAAGCCAGTTCACAAATAGCTTCAACCAACGCCATTGTTATCATTATTACAGGTTCGGTCATATTCCTCGCTATTATCCTGGTGCTGTTCTTTTTTATACAGGGAACGTTTGAGCAGCAAAAGGAAATTGAAGAAGAAATAAGGGTAACTAATTATGAACTTGAAAAAGTATTAACAGAAAATGAGGCCAAAAACTGGTTGCTTACCGGAACCAGTTTACTAAATGAAAAAATACAGGGTCAGCAGAGCGAAAAAGAGCTGGCACAAAATATCCTTACAGAAGTATGCACTTATGTAAAAGCTTTAACCGGCACATTTTACCTGTATAATGAAGTTGAAAAAAGCCTGGAACTGCATGCCGCATACGCATTTCATAACCCCAATGAAATTAAAAAAAGAGTTTCCTTAAATGAAGGTTGGCTGGGGCAGGTGGCAAAAAATAAGAAAGCAGCTATTATTAAGGGTAAAATAAACGAGAAGCTTGGCCTTGAAACATCATTGGTAAAGGAAACTTTAATAGAAAGTATTATTGTTCCGTTCTTTTTTGATAAACAACTGAAGGGAGTAATAGAGATCGCTTTCAGGGATGAGTTGGATAATAATAGCCGCAATTACATTTCAGAGATAGCTAAAGATATTGGTGTAGCTGTAAATACAGCCCAGGCCCGTACCATAATGCATAACCTGTTTGAAGAAACTCAGCAACAGGCAGAAGAATTATCTGCCCAGCAGGAAGAGATGCGCGTTACTAATGAAGAGCTGATGAGTAAAACAGAATTACTGCAGGCATCAGAAGAAGAATTAAAGGTACAACAGGAGGAGTTACGTTCTACTAATGCCGAACTGGAGGAAAAAGCCAGCTTACTGGAAGAAAAGAACCATGCTATTGAAGAGGCACGCCATGCTATTGATATTAAAGTGCAGGAGTTAGAAACTACCGGTAAATATAAATCGGAATTTTTGGCTAATATGAGCCATGAGTTACGTACGCCGCTCAACAGCATATTGGTACTGGCGCGTATTTTAAAAGATAATAAACCCGCTAACCTGTCAGAAGACCAGATAAAATATGCAAGTGTAATTTTTAATGCGGGTAATGACCTGCTTACGCTGATCAATGATATCCTTGATCTTTCAAAAATTGAATCAGGAAAGCTGGATTTGCAGAACGAACAAATTAAAGTGGCTGATATTTTAAACGACATGGAAATGTTGTTTGCCGAAATAGCAGCAAATAAAAATATAAAATATACCCAAAGCATAGGTAATGTACCCGAACTATTGCTTACAGATAAAGGCAGGGTGGAGCAGGTACTGAAAAACTTACTTTCGAACGCGTTTAAATTTACACCTGAAAATGGGTCAATAGCTATAAACGTTGTTCCGGGCGCAAAAGAAAAAACGATAAGTTTTTGCATAAAAGACTCGGGTATAGGTATTGCCAGGGATAAACAAAAATTAATATTTGAAGCTTTTCAACAAGCGGATGGCTCAACAAGCCGTAAATATGGTGGTACAGGTTTAGGATTGTCCATCAGTCGTGAATTAGCGGCATTGCTTGGGGGAGCTATAACCTTAACAAGTGAACCTGGTAATGGAAGCGAGTTTATATTAACTATCCCATTGGAAGCAAAGGAAGTTTTGGTGAAGAAAAATGAAGTAGCCGAAGTAGTACAAACCTTTCAACCAAATGAAGCGTTTTTAATGCCGGTAAATAAAGTTGCCAGGCCAGCTAACAGCAAACCTATAGTAGTTATAGTAGAAGATGATAAGAACTTTGCTGATATATTACAAGACTATGCTCTTGAGCATGGTTATCAATCTGTTATAGTAAATGATGGGTTAAGCGCAATTGAGGCTATTAAAAAAAATCTTCCCGATGCGGTAATATTAGATATTATGCTTCCGGGTAAAGACGGGTGGCAAATATTAAAAGAATTAAAAAATACCGGGGAAACGGCTCATATTCCTGTTCACTTAATGTCTGCAAATGATGCTGCTCCAAAGCGGGTACAGCGTGAAGGGGCTATTAATTTCCTTAAAAAACCAATTGATACGGCTACACTTGATAAATTATTTGGGGATATTATGCAGCAAGCCGACACTAAATTTACCCAAATATTATTGATAGAAGATCATAAAGCTCAAAGTCAGGCTTTAAAGGAATTGATGGTAAGTCAGGGAATTACAGTTGACCAGGCTTTTGATGGCGAATCAGCGTACAGATTGCTGAATGAAAAGGAATATCAGTGTGTAGTGCTTGATCTTAATTTGCCTGATATTTCGGGGCTTGATCTGTTGGATAAAATAAAAGCGGTTGACCGTTTTATATCATTACCTGTAATTATAAATACAGCTATGGAATTGGATAAAACATCTGTTAACCGGCTAATGAAATATGCCAATGCAATGGTTATTAAAACAAATAAATCATCAGACAGATTAATAGATGAGGTGAATTTGTTTTTAAATAAAATAAGTGAAAATAATAATCGTAATCCAAATCTTATTTTAAGGAAAAATACAACCATAACACATAAAGATAATATGAAAGGTAAAAAAGTATTAATTGTGGATGATGATATGCGTAATATATTTGCCTTGAGCAGTGCTTTACAAGCATATGATTTTGTTGTTGAAATAGCGGGCGATGGTGAGGAAGCTATAGCTAAATTAGAGGAGGTAAGTGATATTGATATTGTTTTGATGGACATTATGATGCCCAAAATGGATGGCTATGAAGCAATCAGGTATATAAGGCAACAAAGTAAATGGGCAAAATTACCTGTTATAGCACTTACAGCTAAAGCAATGATGGATGATAGGGAGAAATGTATAGCCGCCGGTGCAAATGATTATATAACCAAGCCTGTTGATGTAGACCGGCTAATATCATTAATGCAGCTATGGATGGAAAAATAACATGGATGTTTCTTCTGATTCAATAACGCCCCAACAGTTGGATGAATTAATTGATCTGATAAAAAAAATACATGGTTTTGATTTTTCAGATTATACCAAGGCATCTTTAAAAAGACGGGTTAACAGGATAATGATGCTTAAGAAACTGGAATATTATGATCTGAAGCACGTATTGGTTAATGATCATCAATTTTTCCAGGAGTTTTTAGAAGAAATTACGGTAAATGTTACCGAGATGTTTCGCGATCCCAATTTTTTTAAAGCATTAAATAGCCAGGTTATTCCCTATTTGTCTACATATCCGCATATAAAAATTTGGTGTGCGGGTTGTTCATCAGGCGAGGAGGTTTATTCGCTTGCTATTTTAATGATGGCGGCAGGCTTAACCCCTAAGTCATTTATTTACGGTACTGATATTAATACAGTAGTGCTTAAAGAGGCGCGAAAAGGAATTTACAGTTTACGTAAAATAAAAAGCTATGCGGAAAATTACTCGTTTACAGGGTTGGATGGGTCTATAATTGACCATTTTACTATGTTGTACGAAGCGGCAACAATTCATAACGAGCTAAAACATAATACCCTTTTCTCTGTCCATAATTTAATTTCTGATGATGTTTTTAATGAGTTTCAGCTAATATCATGCAGAAATGTATTCATTTATTTTGAAACAGGCTTACAGGAAAGAATACTGGAACTTTTTTATAATAGTTTATGTCCGCATGGTTTTTTATGTTTAGGAAGTAAAGAAACGATAAGGTCTGACGTTTTTAAAAAGAAGTTTAAGGTCATTAATCAAAAAGAAAATATATATCAAAAGATTGGCTCTTGATAAACATATGATCCAACGATGGCGCAACTCTGATATATTGTTGTTAGGGGGCTCTGCGGGATCATTTAAAATAATTTTTCAGGCAGTCAAAGGCTTTTCTTCAGAATTAAACAAAACTGTAATAATCATAATTCACCGGAAGCCGAATTTTTTTAGTGAAATTGAAAAACTGTTCACTGATAATATTCGCATGAAGTTTAGAGAAATTAGTGATAAGGATCATATTGATACTAATACTGTGTATATTGCCCCGCCAAATTATCATACGCTGATAGAAAAGGAGGGCTTTTTTAGTTTGGATGTATCAGATGCGGTATGGTACTCAAAACCATCAATTGATGTTACTTTTGAAAATGCTGCCGAGATTTATAAAGACCGATGTACTGCTATATTATTTTCGGGAGCCAACCAGGACGGTGCAGAGGGATTATTGAAGTTACGTAATAGTGGTGCTTTAACTATTGTCCAAAATCCTGATGATGCTGAAATGGCGGTAATGCCAAATTCAGCGATCAGTATTAATGCTGCTGAATATATTTTAAGAACTACTGAAATTTTTGAGCTGTTAAGTATATAAATATTATCCGATCCTTTACGAACTTTTAATTAATGACTCCTACTAATATCCTTATTGTTGATGACCGCGAAGAAAATATAATAGCGCTCGAAGCTTTACTGGCTCGGGATGATATTCGTATATTTTCTACTACCTCTCCTAATGATGCCCTTAAGCTTGCCTGGGAAAATCAAATTTCCATAGCGCTGATTGATGTTCAAATGCCTGAAATGGATGGTTTTGAACTGGTGGAGATGTTAAAATCCAATCCGAGAACAAAGAATATACTGATCATTTTTGTAACTGCTATATCAAAAGATGCCAAGTATGCCGTAAAAGGGTTCAGCACAGGCGCTGTTGATTATTTATATAAACCGCTTGATCCGTATATTACAGCAGCGAAAGTTGATTCATTTATACAACTTGCACGCTACCACGCCAACATCAGGCAGAAAAATGAAGAATTGAAAAATTTTGCATTGGTTGTAAATAACTCTGCTGATATTATATGTGCCATTGACCCCCAAAACTTTAGTATACAAAACATTAACCCTGCTATTGAAAAAATATTGGGATTTAAGGCAGAAGAATTAACGGGTACAAGTATTATTGATAGGGTAATTGAGCCGGGAAGGGTCGCTTTTAAAAGTAAGCTGGGTGAGATCATTAAAGATAATCTCAGTTTTACAGTTTTTGAAATTCAATTAAACACTTTTGATAAAAGAATAATTTGGGCCGAATGCAGGGCATCTTACCGCAATAAAACCATATTTTTAAATATAAGCGATATCTCTGCCAATAAAAGCTATCAGCAGGAACTCATCAAATCAAAAGAGGCTGCTGAATATGGTAAAAGAATTAAGGAAACTTTTTTGGCTAATATGAGCCATGAATTACGCACACCAATTAGTGGTATTATTGGTTTGATAGATCTTTTAAAGAAAACGCCTGTTAACGACCAGCAGAGCAATATGCTTAACATGTTAGAAACTTCTTCACAATCTTTATTAGGCGTAATTAATGATGTGCTGGATATTTCCAAAATTGAGGCTGGTAAATTTAATATTATACGTACCCCTAATGATCTTCATTCCCTGGTTAATTCGGTACATAATTTATTGAAATTTAAGGCAGACAAAAAAGGAATTGAGTTTTTTTTAGAAATAGAGCCAGATGTATCCAGGTATATTATGGTTGATTCATTGCGGTTAAATCAAATATTGATGAATTTATTAAGTAATGCTATCAATTTTACCGACCGGGGATATGTTAAATTAAAAGTTGTAACCCTTAAAAATCAAAACGATAAAATAAAGCTAAAATTTAATATAGAAGATACTGGTATTGGAATAGCAACAGATAAACTGTCAAGCATTTTTGATTCATTTGAACAGGCCGGAAAAGGTGGAAAATATGGAGGTACAGGCTTAGGATTAACCATTGTGAAAAAACTGGTAGAACTAAAGGGCGGAGAACTTAGTGTAAGCAGTCAGGTAGGTAAGGGGAGTATTTTTAGCTTTACTAACTGGTATGAACTTACTAAAATGCCTGAAAAAGCAATTGATACAAGGCCGGGTAAAGTACTTACCCCTTTCAATAATGTAAGGATATTAGTTGCCGAAGATAATATGGTTAACCAGTTTATGCTGGCTAAAATGTTAAAGGATTGGAATATTGAGGTTGATATAGTAGAGAATGGCCGCAAATTAATTGATAAGCTGCCCACTAACAACTATGATTTGATATTAATGGATACGCACATGCCCGAAATGAATGGTTATGAAGCGGCTAAAATCATAAGAATGGATTTTGATGAGCCTGCAAGAAGTATCCCAATCATATCTTTATCAGCAGCAACGCTTGATTACGAGCAGAACGAAGCTTTATCCGCCGGGATGGATGATGTACTTTCAAAGCCTTTTCAGCCTTACCAGTTACATGAAAAAATAGAAAAACAATTAAACAAGAGGGGTACTAAAAATCCAATTTAATTTGGCCGGTACCCATTGTTTTTGCTTCATGTTCTAACAGCCATTGTTTGCGCCAAAGTCCGCCTGCATAGCCTGTTAAACTTCCGTCTGACCCAATAACACGATGGCAGGGAACCACTATCCACAAATGATTTTTGCCATTAGCAGCCGCAATTGCCCTTATAGCCAACGGGCTGTTCATATGGTTTGATAGTTGGGCATAGCTTATAGTTGTACCATAGCTTATTTGTAATAATTGTTGCCAAACCTGTTGCTGAAATTCGGTGCCCTGTTGTTTTATCGGCAGATCAAAGGTCTTTCTTTCGCCGGCAAAATACTCATCCAGTTGTTGTGTGGTTTTTTTTAACAGGGGTGATTGCGGTAGGGTAGATGCTATTTCATTGTCATCCAATATTTTTATTGAACTAATAAAATCATCTTCTTGCGTTATTTGTGCTATACCAACCGGGGTACGATAATAAGTAACAGGCATTTTTGATTGATTAGTTTAATAAATTGGATTGAGTTAAATATTTCAAATTTAAATATTTCTATTAAACTTAATCAATACAATCCAACTCACTCAACTAATTATTAGCTTTGCCATATGAACCTCATCAATCAAACCTGGCATCTTTTTAAAAAAGAAATTTTGCTGGAGTGGCGCTCTAAATATGCCTTTAATGGAGTTTTGCTATATGTGGTTTCAACCGTTTTTATTTGTTATATATCATTTAACCTTACACCAGGGTTTGAACACAGCGGGGGTTATAAGATAGTTTGGAATGTTCTTTTCTGGATCATCATATTATTTGCATCTGTAAATGCTATAGCCAAAAGCTTTATGCAGGAGAGTAAAAGCCGCTTGCTGTATTATTATACCATTGCCAGTCCGCAGGCTATTATTCTTTCAAAAATAATCTATAATATTTTGCTGATGTCATTATTAAGCATTTTGGCATTAATAGTTTACCTGCTTTTTTTTACAAACACCATTGGCGATCCGATATTTTACTTCTTATCTGTATTGCTGGGCAGTTGTAGCTTTTCAACGGTATTCACCATGATCTCCGCTATTGCTTCAAAAGCCGGTAACAACGGCACATTAATGTCTATCCTGAGCTTTCCGGTTATCATTCCTGTTATTTTAGTGCTTATACGCTTGAGCAAAGGGGCTATGGATGGTTTGGAACGAAGCCTTAATTATGGTAATATAGGCGTACTATGTGCTATAAATGTTATTGTTTTAGCAACCTCATTATTGTTGTTCCCTTATTTATGGCGTGATTAATTTATAAAATTGATCAAATAAGATTAGAAAAGGATTAGATTATAACAATGTTATACTAATTTCATAAAATATTCATTTGTATAGTTTTAATTAGTGTCTTGAAATTGTTTTATACTAATTCTATTCAATGCGGTTTTCCTGGTTAATATTGCTATGCTTTTTATATCCTATAGTTACCCATGCACAAAGTGAAATTGCGGGTAAAGTAACCCGGAAAGATTCAAAGTCGCCTGTGGCAGGCGCCAGTGTTTTTTTAGGTAACTCTTCCTTTGGTACAGCTACAGCCTCAAATGGTACATTTACTTTAAATGGGGTAAAACCCGGGCAGTACACGCTGGTGGTAACTATTATGGGGTTTGAAGATTATACTCAAACCGTATTGGTGGGTAAGGAGCCTATTAAATTAAATATTGAGCTTTCGCCTAAATCAATTATACTGCGCGAAGTGGAAATTTCTACTACCGCCAAAGCCGACTGGAAAAGAAACTATGAGCAATTTAAAAAAGAGTTTATAGGTACGGATGAGAACGCCAAGAATTGTGAGGTAATTAACCCGGAGGTGCTTTATTTCACCTATCATAAAACGCAAAAAGTACTGGAAGCATCTGCCGATGAGTTTTTAATAGTTGAAAACCGGGGTTTAGGTTATCGTGTTAAATTCCTGGTAAGAGACTTTAGAAGCGATCATATATCAGGTATTATTTCTTATTCGGGTCAACGGCTCTTCCAGGAACTTCCGGGTAAAGAATCGCAGAAAAAAAAGTGGCGGAGTGCCCGCGACTATGCCTATTATGGTTCAGCAATGCATTTTTACAGATCGCTGTATAAAGACCGTTTAGTTGAAGAAGGGTTTGAAATGCATCATTATACCAGGTTGATTAACCCTTTGCGCCCCCCGGAAGAAGTAATACAGCGCAATCAGGAAAGGTATTATAAATTACGTATAAGAGATTCTTTAATTAAATGGAACGACCTTGAAAAACTCTCTATATACCATAAAGAGACGATATACCCCATGCCATTATTTACCTCTGAGGTTTTAAGATCTTCGGGGCAACAAGGAATATTTGGTATTACATTTCCGGATCTGTTGTATGTTATTTATAACAAAAAACGAGAGGAAACTCCATTTAGAGAAGTCTATCGTACTTTAACCATGCCAAACTACGAAACCACCATTCTTTCTTTTACAGATAAAAATCGACCATACTCTTTTTTTGATATGAACGGGATTCTTGTTGGGGGAGGTATATTAAACGAAGGCACATGGTCAAAAGCGCGCCTTTCTGAGCTTTTGCCGGTTGATTATGTTCCTACTGAAGACGTAGAAACTACACTTAAGGCAGAGTTAGGAAAAAAACATTAAGGTATAGCCTTATGGTTACTGTATTATTCAACCTGGATTTTGGTGTAAGGGCAACAGACTAAGGGTTAAGACTAATGTAAAATCATTACATTTGCAGCATAATTCAATATGAAATTTATTTATCAAACCTGGTGGAAGGTATTAGCTGTTATACTGGTATTTTCCACGTTTTTCACAGGCCTGCTATTTCATGTACCTACATTACCCGTACTACATGAAACTATCAGGAACCTGTATTTCCATGTTCCTATGTGGATGGCCATGCTCACTGTATTTGTTGTCTCTGTTTTTTACAGCGTTAAATATTTAAGCACCGGAAAAGAAGAGCATGACCTTGCCGCCGTTGAATGTGTAAACACAGGTTTGTTATTCTATTCATTAGGCCTTGTAACAGGAATGATCTGGGCAAAATATACCTGGGGCGAGTTCTGGAGCGGAGACCCAAAACAAAACAGCGCCGCCATTGCATTTTTATTGTACTGCGCTTACCTGGTACTTCGTAATTCAATAGATGAAGAGCAGAAACGCGCAAAAATATCAGCCATATATAATATTTTCGCTTTCCCTATAATGATAGTTCTGATATTTATTTTACCCAGAATGACAGACTCTTTACATCCCGGAAGCGGAGGCAATCCTGCCTTTGGTAAATACGATCTGGATAATGGGATGAAAATTGCTTTTTACCCGGCAATGTTGGGCTGGAGTTTTATTGCGCTATGGATAGCTACTATTCGCTACCGTATACGTTTAATTGAGTATAAAAAGAATGCTATTAATTAATATGAAGAAACTACCCTTTTTGTTGCTGTTGCTTTTAAGCTTCACGTCTGTATTTGCGCAGGCAGACCAATCCGTTGAAATGGATAATGTTATGCGGAGCTCAGGAAAAATATATGTTGTAATTGCAACAATTGCTATAGTTTTTATCGGCTTGGCCATCTATTTGTTCTCTATCGATAAAAGATTAAAAAAAATCGAAAAAGAAAAATAGGCTAAAAACTAAGGCTATTTAGTTTAAACATAGTTTTTGTACCGTTGTTAATGAGAGTGTCCTTAATTGGGCTGTAATAAATTACAATATTGGTAAAATTTATACCAAATTTGCACGCTTTATTAATAAAATCATATTTATAAATACAGAACTATGGCTACAAATAAAATAATTGCCGATGCAAACACTCATTTTTTTGGCGACGTATGTAAGAACTTTGATCACGCGGCACAATTTACCAAGCACGATGCAGGTTTATTAGATCAGATAAAATCATGTAACAGTGTATACCGCTTTCGTTTTCCTATACGCAGGGGAAACGGATTTGAGGTTATTGATGCCTGGCGGGTAGAGCACTCTCATCATCAATCGCCAACCAAGGGCGGTATCCGTTACAGTGAAATGGTGAATGAGGATGAAGTGATGGCACTGGCGGCTTTAATGACCTATAAATGCGCCATTGTAAATGTGCCGTTTGGAGGCGCTAAAGGCGGGATTAAAATCAATCCGAAAAATTATACCATACAGGAACTGGAAAATATTACCCGTCGTTATACAGTTGAGCTGATCAAGAAAAACTTTATTGGCCCAAGCATTGACGTACCCGCGCCCGACTATGGTTCTGGTGAGCGTGAAATGAGCTGGATAGCGGATACTTATGCTACTATGAACCCCGGGCAATTAGATGCTATGGGAGCTGTAACAGGTAAACCAATAGCGTTGCATGGTATTGCAGGCCGCAGGGAAGCTACAGGCAGAGGCGTTGCCATTGCCATACGCGAATGTGTAAACATAGCCGAAGATATGATAAAGCTTGGCTTGCTGCCGGGTATCTCTGGCAAAAGGGTAGTTGTACAGGGCTTAGGTAACGTGGGCTATTATTCTGCCAAGTTCCTTGCTGAATTTGGTGCAGTGGTGGTTGGCCTATGCGAATTTGAAGGCGCTATTTATAATGCTGACGGATTAGATGTGGAGGCTGTATTTCAGCATCGCAAATCAACCGGATCAATTTTAGGGTATCCCGGCGCTAAGGATTTTAACTCAGCAGAAGGGTTGGAACAACCTTGTGATATTTTGGTTCCGGCAGCCCTTGAAAATCAAATCACTCTAAAAAATATTAAAAATATTAAGGCAAAGATTATTGCTGAAGGTGCCAACGGCCCAACAAGTCCGGAAGCTGAAGAGGTCTTTTATCAAAATGGCGGTATAATCATTCCGGATATGTATGCTAACGCGGGTGGTGTAACCGTATCGTATTTTGAGTGGCTTAAAAATTTATCACATGTTGCTTTTGGGCGAATTAATCGTCGTTTCGAAGAGAACTCAAATCTAAACCTGGTTAACATGGTTGAGGGTATTACAGGCATTGCGCTAACACCAATGCAGCGCTCTGTTGTAGTTAAAGGCGCGTCAGAACTGGAACTGGTAAATTCAGGTTTAGAAGATACCATGATCCGCTCCTACCACGAAATAAGAGAAATTTATAAAGGCAACAATAAATTAGATAGTATGCGTACAGCCGCATTGGTTGCAGTTATTAATAAAATTGCTGTTTCTTA
>JAQBOY010000069.1 GCA_028287805.1 Mucilaginibacter sp. | reverse complement strand
AGCTCGCTAACTGATGCTTTACCTAATTTGTTCAGATCGTTTTCATAATGATGCAAAATACGCTTGCTCAGTTCCACCGCAGATTCGGTACGACTGCCTGAACCAATCAGTATGGCTATCAGCTCAGCATCAGACAAAGCCCTCCTGCCCTGACTGTTCAGCTTTTCGCGCGGCCGGTCTTCTTCGGCCCATGCTTTGATACTGATCTTGTTCTCGTAGTTTTCCACGATGTTAAATTAGGAAAATATTGTGTGAACTAAGACCTTTAGGATGAAAAGATTATAAGATTTTATCGCCCTTGTTACTATCCTGTAATCCTTAAATCCTGTAAATCCTGGTTCAGACAAACAAAAAAGGCGATGAGTACTAAACTCATCGCCTTTTCAGGGATTAAATATCTTGATTAACTTAAAGCGTTAACAAACTTGGTCAGTTTTGATTTGTTGTTAGAAGCTTTGTTTTTGTGGATCACGTTCTTTTTAGCTAAACGGTCAAGCATAGAAACCACTTTTGATAAAAGAGGAGCCGCATCAGCTTTGCTGGTTGTGCTTCTCAATCTCTTGATAGCGTTTCTGGTAGTTTTAGCCTGGTAACGGTTACGCAGACGCTTCGCAGCGTTAGACCTGATCCTTTTTATTGATGATTTATGATTTGCCATTGTAGCTTATTATTCTGTTCTTTATTTAAGGACTGCAAATATAGGAGGTTTTATTATAAAATCAAATGCCTTTTTTAAAATAGTTTTTAGAATAAAAATTCTTTTTATTATTGAATGCTTTGCCATTATGATTTAGCAATAAGTAGAGATGCAAGGGAGAAGGTAGCAAGGAAGACGCAAAGTATTGCATCTCTACGTAATCATTTTTAACAAGCTTACCTCCCCAAACCTTTTTGCATTATAAATATTATTGTATTTTCGGGCACTTTAATCAGCCTTTATAGTGTATAATATATTAAGAAAAGAAGTTGTTTCTTATCTAAGTTCATTTGTAGCTTATGTTACTATTGGCATATTCCTGCTGGTGCTTGGGCTATTTCTATGGGTATTTCCTGAATCATCTATTTTAGAATATGGCTATGCCGGGTTAGACAGCCTGTTTAATACTGCTCCTTATTTATTTATGTTCCTGGTACCGGCTGTAACCATGCGGTCATTAGCTGAAGAACGTAAGGAGGGAACTTTTGAGCTATTGCTTACCCGCCCTTTAACTGACTGGCAAATTGTATGGGGTAAATATTTGGCTAATGTGCTATTGGTGCTGTTCGCATTAATACCAACACTTGTATATTATTATTCCGTTAATATTTTGGGTACGCCGCAAGGCAATATTGATACAGGCGGGGTTATTGGTTCCTATATAGGATTATTTTTATTAGGCGCTTCATTTGCGGCTATCGGTTTGTTTGCCTCGTCAATAACACAAAACCAAATCATTGCCTTTACCATAGCAGTTTTTCTATGTTTCTTTTTCTATAGCGGGTTTGATTCATTGAGCCAGTTATTATCTCTGCAAAATTTAGGCTTGCAGGATTTGGGGATCACAGAGCATTATCAATCTGTAAGCCGTGGGGTTTTAGATACGCGTGACCTGGCCTATTTTGTGATATTAGCGGGTATATTTATTGGACTAACGCTTTTTGTATTATTAAAGCAGCGTCAAAAAGGGTTAAATAATACGATCATGCTAAGTGTGATAGGCGTATTGTTTGCCATTGGCATTTTATCAAATATGGTGTTTACCCGTTTTGATTTCACTAAAGAGAAACGTTACACCTTATCAGCAATCAGCCGAAATATAATGGATAGCCTGAAACAGCCGGTAAAGGTTACCATATATCTGCAGGGTGACTTCCCCGGTGGAATGAAACGCTTGCAATATGCCACAAAAGATATGCTAAGCGATTTGCAGGCTTATAGCCACCGCAAGCTGCAATTTGAATTTGCCGATCCGTTAAAAGGCATGAACACGCAGGAGCAGGACCAGGCTATTCAAAGTTTGAAAGACAAGGGCCTTGAGCCGAATTACCTGAGCGTAAAAACTGATAACGGTTTAACACAAAAACTATTTATTCCCGGTGCGCTTGTTACTGCAAATGGCAAAGAGGTACCGGTTAATTTATTACAAAAACGCATTGGGCTTTCTGATGATGAACAGTTGAATAACTCTATTCAGAACCTGGAATATGCTTTTTCGTCTGCTATAAAAAAAGCGATAACCGGGGGTAAGCCTCAAATTGGTTTTACAACCGGGCATAATGAATTGAGCGATCTTCAATTGAATGATGCCATGAAAACCCTGGCAGATGGTTATGAAGTTGGCCGGATTGATTTGAAACTGATTCCGTTTGATAGTTTGAAAAAGATCAAACTGGTAGTTATACCCAAACCAGATAAACCGTTTACCGAACTGGAGAAATTCAAGCTTGATCAATATATAATGCAGGGCGGCCGAGTGCTATGGGCTATTGACCAGGTTAGCGCCGAACTGGATAGCCTGCGCGGGCATGGCGGTGAGCAACTGGCTTTCCCTAAACAATTAAACTTAGATGACCAGTTATTTGTATATGGCATACGTATAAATTACGACCTGATAGCTGATATGAATTGCGCGCAAATACCGGTTAGCACAGGCAGCGTAGGCGGGCAGGCACAAATACAGTTAGTCCCATGGTTATTTTACCCTATAATTATTCCGATGTCTAAAAATCCGGTGGTGAAAAACCTGGATGGTATTTACAGCCAGTTTACCAGCACTATAGATACTTTGGCGGTAAAAAATGTTAAAAAAACAATATTACTGACTTCCTCACCTTATAATAAAAAAATAAGCGCTCCGCACATCCTTTCCTTACAGGCTATTGAGCAGGAGCCTAATCCTAAAGATTTTCAAGGCTCACCTAAACCGGTGGCAGTATTACTGGAGGGTAAATTTACGTCTGACTTTAAAAACCGCCCGGTACCTGGAGATTTCAAAGAATCACTTACCGTATTACCTCAAAGTACACCCACCAAAATGATGGTAGTAAGCGATGGCGATATATTTAGAAACGAGGTAGCTGCAGATGGCTCGCCCTACCCACTTGGATTTGACCATTACACTCAACAAAATTTTGGCAATAAAAATCTATTGCTGAATACTGCCGATTACCTCACCGATGATTCGGGCCTGATCGCTTTGCGTAATAAGGAAATACAATTACGTTTATTAAACAGGGCGCGCATCCGCAGCGAAAAACTATTCTGGCAGGTAATTAATATGGTTTCGCCATTGCTTTTAGTGTTAATATTTGCTATTTTTCAACATTATATGCGCAAGCGAAAGTATGCCCATTAAATTTTATACTTTTGGTAGATAATACTTGAATATATTATGAGATTTATTGTTTCCACAACAACCTTATTGAAGCAGTTACAGGCGGTAAGCGGCGCGTTAAGCAACAGTACCGTATTGCCTATACTGGAAAACTTTTTGTTTGAGATCAAAGATGGAAACTTAACCATTTCAGCAACTGATCTGCAAACCAGCATGACCACTTCCTTAACTGTAGAAGCTAAGGAAAACGGGCGCATTGCTATTCCATCACGTATTTTATTAGACACATTAAAATCATTGCCTGAGCAGCCTGTAGCTTTTTCAGTTGATGACAATACATTTGCTATTGAAATTAATGCAGGTGATGGAAAATATAAATTGAGCGGCGAAAATGGCGAAGATTTTCCTAAAATACCGGTAGTTGATAACGCTTCATCCGTAAACTTACCGGCTTCGGTTTTAGCGGAGGCCATCAACAAAACAATATTCGCGGTAAGTAATGATGAACTACGTCCGGCTATGACAGGGGTTTATTGCCAGTTATCCAGCCAGTACCTTACATTTGTAGCTACTGACGCGCATAAGCTGGTACGTTACCGCCGTTTAGATGCAAAAGCAGAAAGCACAACTTCATTTATATTGCCTAAAAAAGCATTAACCCTGCTTAAATCGGCATTGCCTGCGGATGATGTAAATGTGTCGGTTGAATATAACAGCACCAGCGCGTTTTTTAAATTTAATAACATTAACCTGGTTTGCCGTTTAATTGATGAACGCTATCCTGATTATGAAGCTGTTATCCCGCTAAATAATCCAAATAAACTAAGTATTGACCGTTTGTTATTTTTAGGCTCATTAAGCCGGGTTGCTATATATGCCAATAAAACAACACACCAGGTAAGGTTAAAGATAAGCGGCAGCGAATTAAATATTTCATCGGAGGATATTGACTTTGCCAACGAAGCACATGAGCGTTTAACCTGCCAGTATGAGGGTGAGGACATAGAAATTGGATTTAATGCAAGATTTTTAATAGAAATGTTGCGGAATTTAAATTGTGAAGAAGTATCTTTGGAAATGTCTACGCCAAACCGTGCCGGGTTATTATTACCACAGGGAGGTGACGAGAACGAAGACGTGCTGATGCTGGTAATGCCGGTGATGCTAAATAGTTATGCTTAAGTGTAAACTTAAATTATAGATCCAAATCATAGTCCGGCATATAAAGCCGGACTTTTTTGTTCAACGCGATAACAAAAGTTAAAGTAAGCAGTTATAGCATTACTGATATGAACCCAACAACTAAGTTATACAAGGCAACTATAGCGGTAAATATTAAAGTGTTTATCCTGCTGGTATTTGTGGCGATAGGTTTATATGCTTGCAAAAATAATGGCGAGATAATACCTGTTGTTAAAACAACATTGCTTAATGTGGTAAATGCCGATATTAATCCCCTTAATTTTTATCAGAACGGCACAAGGCTAAATAATATATCCAGTATAAACCCGGGCAGCGAATCAGATTATATGAGTGTGCCTAATGGTACAACTATATACCAGTTTAAAATAGCGGGTAGTCGTACTCCTGATTATATAATTAACAATTATTCCTTAAAGCTGGATTCTTCCGCTCACTCCTTATTTGCAGCAGGCGAAACAGCCGATAAATTATTTTTAATTAAAGATGTCCCATTAAAGGATTCTTCATCCGTGGCTATGATCAGGTTTGTTAATGCTTCACCTGCTACAACAAATCTTACAGTATCTATTGGCAGTAGCCTTACTTATTCAAACCAGGCATTCCAATCGGCCTCTAATTTTACCTATATTGCACCTGGGACATATACTGTAAATATTTACCAGGCCGGGTCTGTTACACCCTTATTATCGCCTCAAACTATAACATTAATAGCCAATACAAAGTATACTTTGTTTACCCGGGGAATAATAAATGGTACAGGGCAAAATGCGCTTTCCGCGTCTGTTGTAACTAATAATATCAGTTTATTATGAATAAAAAGAATAGCAGCTTATTGGTTTACCTGATTTTAGGCGTTGCCGGTGTTTTGGCTATATCCTTTATTGCCTCATGCGGAAAGACTACTGTTCTACCGGCAGCCTCCAATATAGATTTACAGGTTTTGAATTTAAGTCCTGACCTGCAGCTTGTTGATCTGTATATTGATAACGCTAAAAAAAATTCAACTTCCTTTTCTTATCCTAACTCATCGGGTTATTTTGCCTTAA
>JAQBOY010000006.1 GCA_028287805.1 Mucilaginibacter sp. | reverse complement strand
CATAAATAAAATTCAGCTTCAGTAAGGGCAAAATTGCTGTTTTCCCTCACCAATTGTTCCACCATAATATTATTCAGCCGGTTTCCTTCACTGCTCAACAGGTAAATGATTTTTAACCTATCGGGATATTGAATAGCCAGTTGATCTAATTTATCCTTAAATAAAACAGCCGAAGCATCCTGACTGCTATAGATCAGGGTGAGTTTACTTTCGCCCGGGCGACTCAAAATATATTTAAGCTGGGCATATACGGGTACAATTCCGCTTCCCCCTGTAAACAGAAATATATCTTTTTTATCAATAAAATTAGCTATCGTAAATCTCCCTGCAGGCTCAACCGCATTCAGGATATCACCTTTTTTTACTTTAGTAAGCATAAAGCGTGATATTTCTCCGTTAGTTATCCGCTTAACAGTTATTGATAGCATATCCTCATCGGGCGATGAACTTAAAGAATATGATCTTCTAATTTCTTCGTCATGATGCGTAAAAACTAAGGTGATGAACTGCCCGGCTATGTAAGGAATTTTTTTGCCGGATATTTCCGCCAAAAAGAAAGTGGCGGTATCGGCAGTTTCCCATTGTATAGCTTCAACTTTTAACTGAAGCATAGTTTAAGCTTGCAAAACAATTTTCCCAAATTGCGAGGAGTCCTTCATCTTTTGAAATGCCTTTTCAGCATCTGCCATCGGGAATACTTCATCAACAACCGGAACAATTTGTTTTTCATTTAACAATGCCAGCATGTTATTAAAATCTTCGGCTGTGCCCATGGTTGTCCCTATGATCTGCAACTGTTTCCAAAATATTTTACGGGCATCTAATGACGGCAGATTACCGGCGGTACTGCCAAAGAAAACCATACGCGCACCGGGGTTACAAAGATCAATCACTTTGGCAAAATCATCTCCTAAGGCACTGTCTATAATTACATCAAAACCACCCGCCAACTGATGCAACTGTTCGGCCCAATCCTGCGCTTTATAGCATACGCCTGCTGCCGCACCCAATTGTTTGGCAGCTTCAATTTTTTCGCCTGTGCCCGAGGTTACAAATACCTGGCAACCCGCTGCTAAAGCCCATTGCAGGGCAAAAGTACCTGTACCACCACCAACACCAATCACCAATACTTTATCCCCTTTTTTAAGCCTCCCTTTGGTAAACAATGCCCGGTATGCTGTTAAGCCGGCCATCGGTATAGCCGCTGCCTGTTCCCAGGTTAGGTGTGCTGGCTTTGGATATAGGTATTCTACCCGGGTTTTTACGTACTCAGCAAAGGTGCCATTATCAGGCAAACCCAATATTTTAAATTCTTTTGATTGAAATTCGGGGTGATCGCCCCAATTATTGGATGGGTTAATAATAACCTCTTTATTCAGCCATGCCTCACCTTCGGCGCTACCTGCCTCAACAACAATACCTGATCCGTCTGAACCTAAAATGGATGGATATTTTATACCTGCATATCTGCCTATAGTTATCCAGTAATCGCGCCTGTTTAGGGCAGCCGCTTTTATTTTCACTAAAACCTCGCCTGGTTCAAGTATGGGTTTATCAACTTCTTTCCATATCAGCGGCTTATCGGCGGCTTCTAAAACAATGGCTTTCATATCAAATAATAAAGTCGTCATTCCCAGGTACTGAGCAATGACAGAATGATAAAATAGTTTAAACTAAAAACAGCAGAAATTACTCCTGCTGTTTCTAATTATTTCATAACATAAAACTTATATTGCTTTACTATACAGCTCGGCAACCTTGTTCCAGTTAATTACATTCCATATAGCGGCTAAGTAATCCGGACGACGGTTTTGATATTTCAGATAGTAAGCATGCTCCCAAACATCAATACCTAAAATCGGAGTACCTTTTACTTCGGCGATATCCATTAAGGGATTATCCTGGTTAGGTGTTGAAGATACCGCTAATTTTTTGTCGGCAGTAACAATTAACCATGCCCAGCCTGAGCCGAAACGGGTAGCGCCAGCATCAGACATTTTAGTTTTTAAATCGGCAAATGAACCAAAAGTGCTTTTTATCGCGTCGGCTAAAGCGCCGGTTGGCTCACCGCCTCCGTTTGGAGAAAGCAATGTCCAGAACATGGTATGGTTATAATGACCACCTCCATTATTACGAACAGCAGGCGGAAATTTGGAAATGCTTGCTAAAATCTCTTCTATACTGTGGTCAGCTTCAGGTTTACCTTCCAGTGCTTTGTTTAAGTTGGTAACATAAGCCTGGTGATGTTTGCCATGGTGAATTTCCATGGTCATTTTATCAATATGCGGTTCTAATGCATCTGTAGCGTAAGATAACGCCGGTAGTGTAAATGCCATAATTTTTTATTTTAAAGTTTAAAGTATGTCAACAAATATAAGAGTTGAATGTATTTTTTGTTCTAAATTAATGTCAACTTTCAATCAGATTTCAGAATTAAAAAAGTTTGCCCTTCCAAGGGGAATTTAAAGGGGGTTAGTACCGCTTCTTTTTAAAAAAAGCTCTCACCAGTTCGGCACATTCATTTTCCCGTATGCCACCGGTAATAATAGTTTTAGGATGGGTTATTTTTTGATTAAGCCGGCCAAAACCCAACTTGACATCATATGCCCCAAAAACAATTTTACCAATCTGAAACCAATAGGATGCGCCGGCACACATTACGCAGGGCTCAAGGGTAACATATAAAGTACAATCCTTTAAGTATTTACCGCCAATATAATTAGCAGCAGCGGTAAGGGCCTGCATTTCGGCATGGGCAGAAACATCGTTAAGCCGCTCGGTTAAGTTATGCCCCCGGCCAATGATCTGTCCCTTACAGGTAACAATGGCGCCAATTGGTATCTCATCTTCGGCTAACGCCAATTTGGCTTCCTTAAGCGCCTCGTTCATAAAAAATTCATCGGGCGAAATCGCGGGCTCATCCCCAAA
>JAQBOY010000356.1 GCA_028287805.1 Mucilaginibacter sp. | reverse complement strand
ATAGCAGATCTGATATTGGGTTTTTTTAATAAAAGGAATTAAGCTAAAATCATTTCCCGTTTGCTAATAGTTGCTTCAGCGTTTATCACAGGCTTCTTTCAGATTCCCCGCAATGGACACGCTTGTTTTAGATGGTTGATAATGGACAAACGCTTAATGTGAACTGCGGCTAGTATATGACCTTCCAAAAACGTGCATCGCACTGCCATAATCCCGCGTGGAACTAATTAAAAATACCGTTGATCAGGTAGCTGGTATACCTGAATCAACGGTTATATAATTGTCAGTGAGAGTTTTTTTAATATACTTTCAAGTGATGCTAATAATTAGCAGTTTGTCCCACCGTCAATGGTCATTATTGAACCTGTCGTGTATTCGGTTGCAGGGTCAACCAGATAGGCTACCAAATCAGCAATATGCCGGGGTTGTCCGTATTTGCGAATAGCCATCAGGCCTTTCTGAAAATCGGCGTGAGCACCGTTCTCGGGATTCATGTCGGTATTAACCGGGCCAGGTTGGACCAAATTTACGGTGATGCCTTTAGATCCTAGATCTCTGGCTAACCCTTTTAGGAAATGCGGTTAGCGCTGATTTGCTCATAGCATACAATGTTCCCTGAACAGATGGTATCCTGTCGGCCATACAATTGCCCAAATTGATGATACGGCCCTCATTTTCCATTTTTCTCGCTGCGAACAGACTGGCTTCAAAAACGGCCCGCACATTTACAGCCATCGTTTGATCATAATCTTGCAGGGTATGCAGCTCAAACGGTTTGCCGATATAGATGCCGGCATTGTTAATTAAAATATCGAGTTTCCCGTGCTTGCTGATCGTCTCTTCGAGCGCTAAGGTTATTTCGCCATCTTTGGCACTATCTGCTTTAACGGCGCTGACGTTCAACCCTGCTGCCGATAACTCAGCCACAAGTGCTTCGGACATACCTTTTCCATTAACGTAGGTAAAGAAACTAATTGAAAGTGTTGGACTAATGTTGGACTAAAAAAAATCAGGCTTTCAGAATTCATTCTAAAAGCCTGATTATCAGGTGGAGAATATCGGAGTCGAACCGATGACCTCTTGCATGCCATGCAAGCGCTCTAGCCAGCTGAGCTAATCCCCCGTTACGGATGGCAAAAGTAGTAAAAACTTACGCAATGCCAAATTCGACTTTATACTTATCTGTAATTATTTTGAAACCAAAGCGGTATAAAATAAGTAAAGCCCCTGATGGGCAGGGGCCTTTACTAACCAATTATAAACCTAAATTATGAGAAGACTTGTTTGTGTTATTTGTTTAACAGTGTAAAGGTAACACTATGTTTTTATATATCATTATTTTTTTTTGTAATTTTTTTGTAAAACTGAAGTAAAACCGATTCAAATAATAAAAAAGTAAAGAGATTGTTACCATTGTGTTAATTTTTTTTGCCTCGCTGCTAATTCAAGGCCAATATTGTTTGTTATTTTACCAGTATACAATTATAAAATTTCAACATTTATCTTAAATTCCTATAAAAAAGTTGGTTTTAACTTATAAATAGGTAAATTTCATAAATCAAACGCCTTAAATCGTCGTTTATTATATTAATTTATCTAATTATTATATATTCTTACGTCATTTCCCATAAAAAAGTTACAAAAGCAAAAAAAAGTCATTTAAAAATAAAGATTTTCCCAAAACGAATATTTGCTGCTGTAGTGTAAATATGCTTTTTCATCTTTGCTATTAATTTTGCTGTTAATATGGAACTTACAATTATTGAAAAACCGCACCTTAAGTCATCAACTTTATGGATAATGACCGTTACCACCGGTTTGGTGGTAGCCAATTTATACTATAACCAGCCATTATTAGGCGATATTGCCAGTACTTATCATATAAATAACGGTAAAGCAGGCCAGGTATCTATGATAACTCAAATTGGATACGCTGTTGGTATGTTATTAATTGCTCCTTTAGCTGATATGTTTAAACGCAAAAGGCTAATGATAATTGATTTTGCCTTTGTTATTATTGCATTAATAGCTGCAGGGTCTGCGGCTAACATCAATATATTATTATTATCAAGCTTTTTTGTAGGTGTATTTTCACTTATCCCACAACTATTGGTGCCTATGGCAGCTCATTTAGCGAACCCCGCAGAACGCGGGAAAAAAATAGGCATTGTAATGAGCGGTTTATTAATAGGAATACTGCTATCACGTACCTTTAGCGGGTTTATAGGTATTCATTATGGCTGGCGCGCAGTATTTTACATAGCAGCAGCTTTAATGGTGGTAATGTGGATCCTCGTTTTCTTTTTTTTACCTGAAGTTGAACCTGAATATAAGGGGACTTATAAAGATTTGATGAAGTCATTAATAAGCCTGGTGAGGGAAGAGCCCAAACTTAGGATAGCTGCTATACGCGGCGCATTATGCTTTGCCTGTTTCAGTGCTTTTTGGACAACCCTTACCTTTTTATTAAAACAAAATTTTAATCAGGGCAGTGATGTTGCCGGCCTGTTTGGACTTGTTGGCGCGTTTGGAGCTATTGCTGTAGGGCTAATGGGCAGATTGAGCGATAAAATGGACCCTTATAAACTTTCGTTTTTTACTTTATCATTGATATTAATCTCTTTTATCATATTTATTTTTTCCGGCCATAATATAGCGGGATTAGTAATTGGTGTAATTTTATTGGATATGGGTGTACAAGCTACCCATATATCTAACCAGGCCATCATTTTTTCATTAAGCGCTGAAGCACGTAACCGCATTAATACTATATATATGGTAACTTATTTTATCGGGGGAGCTCTCGGTGCTTTTTTTGCCAGTCAGATTTGGAATACCTATCAATGGAATGGTGTATGTTTATTGGGTATTGTATTATCAATTATAACCCTGCTCATCCATTTTTTTAGCCGAAAAAAAGTGGCGCATAACCCTACAACTGTATACTCCTGACTACTGTTTACAACACCTTCGTTCATTTTTATACAATTTAGGCTACGGCTTATGCCGCTTTTTTTAAAATATGTAACACCCTTATTTTCAATGCAATTAGTGCCAATTATTAAAAGAAATTCATTTACAGTTGATGATTTTATTAGTAGAATTGGAACTTGGCACTGAATTGGAATACTTATAATCAAACGTGCTGTTATGATAAGTGACAAACATAAGAAAACGGCTAAGAAAGAAAAGGAATGGGAAAATCCAGTCGAGCCGGCAATGTCTACTGATGAAAGGGATAAGGAGCAATTGGTAAGACAATTTAAAGAGGCAAAAAGAAGAAAAGATAACCTCTCAGAAACAGAGGATACAGAAAACGAAAATAAAAAAATTTAAACTAAACATTATGAAAACCACTCAAAAACCAGCAATAAGCAAATTAGTAGCCCGCTTTGACAGCGAGTTAATGAATATAATAATGGATGATCTTAGAGCTATAAAAGGAGCTAAAAATCGTTTTCTAAAAATCATTAAAACTGAACAATTATCCGTCGCGTAATTAACATCAACAGATAGTTATCCATGAAGACTCCTAAAAAACCCGCAACCAGTAAAATGATTACCCGTTTTGACATTGAGCTAAAAAACCTGTTAATAGAAGATATTAAAACTTTTAAAGAGAAGAATCGGTTTTTGAATAACAACGCCCAGGTTATTGGTCCTCAGCAATTATCAGCTGCCTGATCAAGCCTGTTTACTTATAGATTTCTACCGTCTACCTATAAATTCTAAACATCACCTATGAAAACGATAAAGCTTTGCCTATTGCAAGGCTTTATTTTTTGCTTATACAGCCTTTTCGGGGCTTTGTTGTTAAAGGAATAAGGATATATGCGCAGGTGCTTCGGGCCGGTATGATATTGCAAATACCGGGAATAAACAGCTAATATGGACGTTCCTGCTACAAATCGGCCAACACCTAAATTAAAGATTTCTTCTTTTAACTCTTGCCTGTAGGAAACATTTTACAATCCGCAACGTTTGTATCGCATACAATTTAGTTTAGTTTTGGATAAATTTTAATAATGCGTCGCCCTAATTCCAAATATATTCGTATTGCCGTTATTGTTCTTGGTTGCTTGTTGATTGCTTTGCTTATTGGTGGTTATATGGCTTATACCAAACGTGAGACCATCCTGCAACATGAGCTTGTTAGGGCCAGGCAAAAAGCCAAAGAAGCTTATAATTTAGATCTGGAAATAGGTTCGGCCCATTTTGTTGGACTAAGCACGGTAGATTGTCGGGATATAACTATAGTTCCTGAGGGCAAGGACAGCCTGTTAAGCATCCGTCACTTTGATGTGAGCATTAAACTATGGCCGCTGCTGTTTGGCAAGATCAAATTGGCCGAAGTGATACTGCAAAACGGTCACCTTAATTTAACAAATATTAAGGGCGTAAAAAACTTCGATTTTTTATTTAAAAAGAAACGCGATACTACAGAAACAAAATCAAAATTAAACCTGGGCGAGTTAGCCAATAACTTACTTAACGAGGTGCTGTACAAAATACCCGATAATTTAAATCTGGGTAACTTTCTAATAACCTATAACAGCGATAGCACCCATATTAAGGTGTTGGCGAAATCAGCCATTATTAAAGACGGCAAATTAAACTCCACCATCCTGTTGAATGATACGGTGGCTACCTGGCATTTTGCCGGTACCATGCATCCAAGCGATAAGGATATTGATATACATCTTTATGCTGATGGCAAACCGGTTGAAATACCTTTTATACCAGCAAAATATAAGTTAAAGGTAACCTTTGATACCATTACAACCCGGCTCACCAATGTAACCCGAAGCGGTGGTGAAACTAAAATTGACGGTTACTGGGCCGTACGTAATTTATTAGTTAATCAGCCTGCATTGGCTTCAACAAATATTGTCGTTCCTAATGGATCCATAGATGCTAATGTTGTGGTGGGCGAAAACTATCTGTCATTGGATAGCTCGTCGGTTATCCATTTAGAAAAGATCACCGCGCATCCTTTTATACAATATAAGTTGAAGCCTACTAAAGTTTACACGCTTAAGCTCACTACCGGTTGGCTTAACGGACAGGATCTTTTTGATTCGTTCCCTCAGGGTCTTTTTGATGCGCTTGATGGCGTAAAGGTTGCGGGCAAACTAAATTATTCGCTTAACTTTAACTTAAATACTGCCAACCCCAACGCAGTGCAGTTCGACTCGCGGTTAGACAGGGATAATTTCAAAATAATAAAATATGGCAAAACCGATCTTACAAAACTGAATAGCGAATTTGTTTATATCCCCTACGAGAAAGGCAAGCCAATGGCACCGCATATTATAGGCCCCAAAAACCCCAACTACACCCCTCTCGACCAAATATCTCCCGACCTGCGAAATGCGGTAATGACCGCTGAAGACCCAACCTTTTACAAAAACAACGGCTTTGTGGAAGAATCTATCCGTAAATCCATAGCTACTGATTTTAAAGACAAGAAATTTAAACGGGGCGGCAGCACTATTTCCATGCAGTTGGTAAAAAACGCGTTTTTAAGCCGCGAAAAAACACTGGCCCGCAAAGTAGAGGAAACGCTGATTGTATGGATGATGGTGAATAACAACATCATGACAAAAAACCGTATGCTGGAGGTATATTTTAATATTATTGAGTGGGGGCCAAATATTTACGGTATCGGCGAGGCCGCACACTATTATTTTAATAAGTCGCCGGCTGATTTAACATTGGGCGAAAGTATATTCCTGGCCAATATTGTTCCCAAACCAAAAGTAGGGCTATATGAGTTTTTACCTGATGGAACCCTGCGCCCGGGTTTAATTAATTATTTTAATTCATTAGGCCGATTAATGGCAGGGCAATATTTAACCCGCTTTGATACCAGCAGCGCCTATGGGTTTTATAACGTGCGTTTAAAAGAGGCCCTGCGCCAAAAGATAGCCCCGGTTGACTCTGCTGCGGCTAATAAAATATTAAATGCCAATACCGATGACGATGTGATGGGTGTAAACATAGCCCCTCAGCCTGCTGCACCTGAACCTGAAAAAAAACCTACTTTTTTACAGCGTTTATTTGGCAAAAAGGATACGCTTGCCCAAAAAACAAAACAACAACTAAAAGACGAAGAGAACCAACGGCTGCAAAATATAGATACGGCGGGTAAAACAAAAAAACAAATCCGGCAGGAAAAACGCCGTATAAAGCAGGAAGAGAGCGAACGCCGCAAGGAACTAAAAGATAAAGGGCTTCTATAGTATTACGCAAGTATGACGCATTTAAGTGTTTAAACATTTATTTTTGCGGTGTAAAAATTAGAACTTCATTATCATGGCTATAATAGAAAAACTACAATGGCGCGCTGCCATAAAATCTTTCGATCCTGCTAAAAAATTATCTGCTAAACAACTGGATGATCTGCTTTCTGCAGTTCAACTGTCGCCTTCATCGGCAGGATTACAACCTTATAAAATATTAGTGGTTGAAAACCCGGAGATACGTGAAAAGCTGCGCGAAGCTGCCCATGGACAGGCCCAGCTAACCCAGTCATCTCAAGTGATCATCTTTGCTGCAGAAACCAATATTGACGAGGCTTATGCTAAAAAATATATTGATCTGATAGCCAAAACACGTGAGATAGGCCGGGAACATTTATATGCTTTTGAGCAATCGATCCTTAATATACTGAACAACCAAACTGAAGAGCAAAAAATTTCATCAGCCACTAAACAGGCTTATATTGCTTTGGGTGTGTTATTAACTGCTGCCGCAGAGTTGGGTATTGACGCCTGCCCAATGGAGGGTTTCCAGGCAGGTAAATTTGATGAAATATTAGGCTTAAAAGAATTAGGCTTAACTACCGCGGTAATTGCACCGGTGGGTTTCCGTTCAGATGAGGATATATTAAGCAAAATGACCAAGGTAAGAAGGCCTAAAGAAGAATTGTTTGTGCATGTATAATCACGCAGCTAACCCTGCTAACTCTTTCTGAATAACTGTAACATCTGAAATAAGTTTACGTATTACGATAATCCCGATTTCCTTAAGAAACCGGGATTTTTTGTTGATGTACCACTTCCAGGTTTCCATCTTCAAAAAACAAGTTGGTCTTCGATTATTATACAAATCAACAGCTTCTTTTACTACGTTTTCACTTGTTGTTTAGTATTAACTATTCCGTCAAGCCAAATTCTTCTTTAATAGTTCTATTCACCGCCGAGGTTAATCTAAGTTATTTTGTAGCAGATATTGATATATCCGTTTTAAAAAATATTGAAGAACTCGTAGCGGAAGATATTTAACGCCCGTCAAAAGTAACGATTGTTGCTTATTTGTCGGTTTAGCTCCGTTTCTCATAACTTTCAGAAAATAAAGTTAAGCATTTATAATCACCATAATTTTATTCATTACTACACAACAGTGAAACCTAACGGCATTTGTGTTAACTTCAATTTATGGAAATCGGAATAAGTAAGGAGGTACTAATGGATCATTTTGCAAAGTATTATCCCTCTTTGAAAAATTACCCGGAAAAGTATCAACCGCTATTTTTTAATCCTGGCGCAGTTGTAACTGATCATATGGCTTACCTATGTCCGCTTTGTTTAAAAAATGGGATGATACTTTTTGAAGACCTTTTCGCGGATACCAGGTCGAAGTTTTCTCTTGACCACTTTCCGCCAGAAAGTGTCGGTGGATTTCTTACGGTGGTAGTTTGTAAAAAATGTAACAATGACGCAGGCGGCCAATATGAACATGCTCTAAAAGAACTGATACAAACCATGAGCCTGAATAACCGGACTCCGGGAGCGAAAGTAAAGGGCAAAATGGAAATTGAAGGGTTAACTGGCAGGTATGCCAGTTCCATTGAGGTTAGAGATGATGGCGAATTCGTAATTAGCTTTAAGCCCAATTTAAAAGCTCATGTACCTCATTTGGATGATTGGCTGGACAAAAGTGCGGATGAAAATAAATGGAAAGCTGACTTAACAATTCCGCAGGCCGATGAAAAGAAAATATCAAAATCCCTACTAAAAGCTGCCTACCTGCATTGTTTTGAACGGTGGGGCTATGAATTTTCATATTCTTATACCGGAGAGATGATTAGAAATGTATTGTTAGGTATAGATGAATACCCCATACTGAACCCTTCGTTTTGGTTAGGTAATATCCCGAACGCCGGGCGATTACCTTTAGGAGTTTGCTACCTAAGGCAACCAACTGCTTTGAGATGTTTTATTGTCAATATGGAAGTTAAAGATCAAACAACCAATTACCGCAATCTTGCCTCTGTGTTGATACCCGGCCCTGCTGAAAAGGATTGGGATAAACTCTTACTTATAAAAGATCAACTTGAAAGTAATTCATCGCATACATTGTCGATGGCTCATGTAACAGATAATATGCTATTTTATGGAATTACCGATGGCTACCATAAAAGTTACGCAGAACTTAATTCTTAAACCCTAAAACCCAACGCAAATCATTGAAAACCTTAACACAATACGGCATATACGACGGAGAGAATTTTAGCCATAGTTCCGAATTATGTAGTTTGGCGAGCTCTTTAGAACATCCGGACACAACCGAACTGGCATTATATATAAACGAATTGTGTTTTTCGTATTTCAATCAATGGCAATTGGTTATTGATGCTTACCATGAATTACAACAATTGCTCGAAAATCTTAACAAAGTAAGTGATCAGGCTGTCGATAGAACAGTGTTTTCAGCGTATGATATCAGCTCAGTTCAGATCGAAAGTGCATGCCGCGACTACGCTTACCTAATGATCACAAGCACTAAATCGTTATTGGATTTAATAGCTTGTCTGGTCGATGTTATAGTCTACCGAATTATCAGGCCGGAACATCAAATGGTCGATTTAAGGTCAATTGTGATTCGCGGACTTCAACAGGCGGCACTAGCGCCTGTTTTAATGATCATGCAAAGCCTGTTAGACAAAAACCAATACCCGTGGATAGATACAATTAAAACTTGCCGTGATCGCCTAATACACCGCGGTTACCATATTAAGCCTGCATTCAGTTTTGCAAAAAGTAAAGAACTATCCATGAAAATGATAAAAGGAAATTCGGCGGATGAAGATTTGATACAAATAGGTCACCTATTTGATGACTTTATTAACGGATTACCACAAATAGAGGCCTCGGTTTGCGTCGCGCTTGTAACGGCCGTTCCTGAATTGCAACAAGGGCAAAAAGTAGAAATGCACTATAAGATCGGGGGCGGATTGACCCAATATCATTTTAAAAAGATATAGCCTGAAGCTTATGTATGTACAAATCTTCACAGGGCTATCGACAGCCGGTCAGTTCGGTTTCCAGGTTTCATCTGATAACGAAACCAATGTAAACGGTTTCTCTAGTCAATTTATATCGTTGTTTCCTGGCTTTTGCCCGGTAGATAATCGTCCTGATATTTTTGTTTGTCAAAAAACAGCAGAAATCGAACTTCGGGTATCAGAATTTATCGATCGCTATAAAGAGAATGTTCCTAAAATATATGAGGTCTACACCTTCATCAAACGACAATCGAACGGCGCATTTTTCTGTATTTTGCCCTATGAATTGACCAGTCAACGTGAACAAGTTACCCTTGTCGACCTTCTGAACGCTTTTGAGCAGAATTTGGATTTTGAGGAGGTGAATAAGTTGACCTCTCAACTTTTTGGAGCATTTTTAGACTCTTATCATGTTTTTGTTTATGGCCCTGAACGGGCAAGAATCGGTGAGCATCATCGGGGCAAACGTATTTGTCGTTTTTGCAAAAAGGATGCAATGAAAACATCTTTCAAAAAAAAAGCCCATGCTATTTCCGAAGCTTTAGGTAATAAAAATGTGGCGGTGTTGGAAGAATGCGACAGCTGTAACGAAAAATTTGGTCAAACACTAGAACGCGATATCATTACTTACTTTTCATTTTATCGTACCTTTTATGGTGTAGGCGGCAAAGAGGGCGTAACTTCGATCGTAGGGAAAAATTTTAAGCTTTGCAGAGAACCGGAATTAACCTTAAAATATTACAAATCCGAAGACGATCCGGAGGAGGATGATCATTTAGAAATAATGAATTTCAGGCTTAAAATGCACGAGAAATTATCACTCCAGAATATTTATAAAACCTTATGTAAATTTTTTCTAAGTGCGGTCAGGGACGAATTTTTACCGCACTTTGAAGAAACATTCAAATGGTTAAATGGAGAGATCTTACAACATCAATTACCTAAAGTTGGTATTTGGTATTCTTTCGAAGAGTTTTTAACCCAGCCCAATATTTTGACAGTAATCCGAAAGTCGGACGACCAGGAGATTCCTTTTGCTGTGGGTGAATTTCATTTTCTGTTCCTTCGGTATGTTTTTATTCTCCCCTGTACTAACACTGATCGTTTTAACTATCTTTCGTCAGATCAGTTTGAAGTTTTTTTAAATATGTTTACCCATTATAGGGATATGCCGGGAATGAAATGGCTGGATCTTTCTAATGCAGAAGTAAAGCCGTTTGAATTTAATTTTAGAATGGAACCGAATGATTCGAAGACTTAAATCCTTTGACGTTCAATTAAACTTTCAAAAAAGAATAATTCAATGATATTCATTTTAAAATAATCAGTGCTGATGTCAGGCAATCAACAATATATTGATGCGGTAAATAAATTACTGGTAAATATCGGGGCCAAAAGTGCTCCGGAGGTTGTGGTTATCGATCCATCACCAGATGCAGAGGTAAAAAACTGCTTTTACAATGTGGAGCGCCATGTCGCAAAAATGGGAGGAACCGTTGTTTATGGTTGGGCCATAGGTGTTTCTACATTTTTAGTCGAAGCGGAAAAGCATGCAGTTTGGAAAACACCTGCAGGCAACTTACGGGATATCACACCGAGGATACCTGTAATGCCCTCAATTTTGTTTGTGAAGGATGATGATTTTGTTTATACCGGTCAATATGTGGATAATGTCCGGCTAAATGTAACGGCAAATCCGGTAGTAGATGATTGGATCGAAATCTGCGAGGGTATAGAGGTGCTTTTTTCTTTTGGGAAAAGAACGGACGAGCAAGAGATTTCAATGCCAGAAAACATCGTTCCATTTCTGAAACACCTGGAAGATCTCAAAATGAAATATGGGCATTATCTGGCCGCTGGCGGCAACAAAGACACCCAGTGCTTTTGTGGACGACCACTTCTGTACCGGAACTGCCATGGAGCTGATATGCCTAACCTTCAAAAAGGTTTAGAAAGTGCCCGCAATATGTTCAGATCATCAATTTAGGTGATCTATAATTCTTAACAGTCATGATCGACTTTACCAAAACTGAAGATACTAAGGAATATCGACGAAAATTGGATCACTGCACGTTTAGAGGAAGATCAGGGCTTTGTTGTCCATTTAAAGAAAACTTTTTCATTTGAGAAAAAGTATTTGGCCCCGATTGAAACAGATGACGAAGACAAGGGCATTTTTGATCCTGTGGTCTATTCATTTATACTTGGAGCGCTTGAAGGAGAATATTATCTTATAAAACCAGATTTCATCACTAGAAGAACCAATGTATACATCCACCATATGAGGCTCTGTCAAAGCATTTATAAGAATAGCTTTTTATGTAAAAACAATCTGCGAATTACTTAAAATCAATCCCGGTGTCTATGTCCGCTTACTATATTAAAAAACCCTGCTAATATTTAGCAGGGCTCTTCGTTGAATTTATTAAATAAGCAAATCTTGCTTTTAATTTCTTCGGTTTAACAAAAACGAAGCATAATACATTAAAGTGGCTAAAGCGCTTAAAGCGGCAACCACATAGGTCATGGCGGCCCACCATAAAGCATCCTGGGCTTGCTCATGCTCTTCGCGGGTTTGCATAACATTGTAATTGTTATTCAACCAGGCCAATGCTCTGCGGCTGGCATCAAATTCAACCGGCAGCGTAATAAAGCTGAAAGCAGTAACCAATGCTAAAGCGGAAACACCTATTGCCAATACGTAAGGGTTATGGGTAAAAAACAACAGCATAACACCAATAAACAGTGTCCATTGGGTTAAGGTAGAAGCCACGTTGATAACCGGCACCATAGCCGTACGCAGGGAAAGCCAGTTATATGCCCGGGCGTGTTGAACCGCATGCCCACATTCATGTGCTGCTACAGCGGCCGAGGCTACACTGCGGCTGTAATATACATCAGGGCTAAGGTTAACGGTTTTTGCTTCAGGATTATAATGGTCTGTTAATTGGCCTTCAACAGATATAACCTTTACATCATAAATACCGTTATCATGCAGCATTTTTTCAGCTACTTCCTGCCCGGAAAAGCCGGATAATAAAGCTATTTCTGAATATTTATTGAATTTGCTTTTAAAGCGCCATTGCACTATAAAGCTGACTACGGCAATCATGATCATCAGGAACCAGGCTGAGCCATATCCTATAAATCCTATAATTAACGATAAGTGATCCATATTTTAAATGAGTTTGTTATTTAAATTAATTAGTCTTGAATCTCAAGCCCATCGTCCTGAGTTTAAGCCGTTATAGTTTTTTATACTTTAACTTAGGACTAACGACTACTATTAGATTTATGATTACAAACTCAAAAAGTATTCCGCAAAAAATTAAATAACATTTTGACAGCAAATACTTATAC
>JAQBOY010000312.1 GCA_028287805.1 Mucilaginibacter sp. | reverse complement strand
AAAATACAGTCATTTAATAATGTTGCTGCCAATATCAATGTTAAGCTAAAAGAAAGCGACCGGTCATATACAACTTATCAATTAACCCGTCTTAATTTTAATGTAAAACCAATTTAATCCAATATATGTTATTATTAAAAATATTAAATGAATTTCATTTACCTCATTGTTTCCAGAGGTATTTATTCTTGTTAGTTATCACAAATAAATTAGCTATATTTAGTTAAGAATACTACTTTTAGCTAAATATTAAACCAATTATTCAATTACTTATTTCAAATCAGTCTGCATTTGTTAAGTAATCTAACTTGATTATTCATTTTTTGATGCTGTCAAAAAGTTATAACTATTAATAATTATGCTTCTACATACACTAAATTTTATAATGTTCTATGAGCACTAATACATATGATGCCATTGTAATTGGTTCGGGCATATCTGGCGGGTGGGCTGCTAAAGAGCTAACAGAAAAAGGCTTGAAAACCATCATGTTAGAGCGTGGTAAAAATATTGAGCACATTACAGGTTATGTAAGCGCTAATAAGGCTCCCTGGGAGTTTGAACACAGGTTGACCAGGTCACAGCAAATGCTGAATGATCACCCGGTACTTAAAAGAGATTATGTATTAAGTGAAGCAAATCTGGATTACTGGGTTAATGAAAAAGAAAGCCCATATAAGGAGGTTAAGCCTTTCGATTGGTTTAGAGGTTACCATGTAGGTGGCCGGTCATTAATGTGGGGAAGGCAGTCATACAGGTGGAGTGATCTTGATTTTGAGGCAAATGCCAGGGATGGTATAGCTATTGACTGGCCTATCAGGTATAAAGACATTGAACCATGGTATAGTCATGTAGAAAAATTTGCCGGCATCAGTGGTTCAAAAGAAGGACTGCCGCAATTACCTGACGGCGAATTTTTACCTGCAATGGAAATGAATTGTGTTGAAAAAGATGTTGCTGCACGTATAAACACCCATTATAAAGATTTAAGGCGCATGATTATTGGCCGCACAGCTAATATTACTGTTCCGCATAATAACCGCACCAATTGCCAGTATCGTAATAAGTGTGCTTTGGGCTGTCCTTTCGGCGGCTATTTCAGTACGCAATCGTCTACTTTGCCTGCCGCCATGGCTACAGGCAAACTAACGCTCAGGCCATTTTCTATCGTTACCAAAATATTATATGATAAGGATACTAAAAAGGCAAAAGGGGTAGAAGTATTGGATGCGGAAACTAACCAGACCTATGAATATTATGCAAAAGTGGTTTTTGTATGTGCCTCAACGCTTAATTCAGCATGGGTATTAATGAACTCTGCCACTGATGTTTGGCCCGAAGGTTTAGGCAGCAGCAGTGGTGAACTGGGCCATAATTTAATGGATCATCATTTTAAATGCGGGGCTAATGGAGAGGCGGAAGGTTATGATGATAAATATTATTATGGCAGGCGTGCAAACGGTATATATATACCCCGCTTTAGAAATGTTTTTGGTGACAAACGTAATTACTTACGTGGCTTTGGCTACCAGGGTAGGGCAAGCCGCGAAGGATGGAGCAGGGAAATAGCCGAAATGAATATAGGTGGCGAATTTAAAGACGCACTTACAGAACCGGGGAAATGGACAATGGGCGTTACTGCGTTTGGCGAAACACTGCCTTATCATGAAAATAAGGCGTTGCTGGACAAGGATAAAAAGGATAAATGGGGGTTGCCTGTATTAGCTATTGATGCTGAAATTAAAGATAACGAACATAAAATGCGTGTTGATATGATGGCGGATGCCAAAGAGATGCTGGAAAATGGGGGCCTTAAAAATGTAACAACTTTTGATAGTGGTTATACCTTTGGTGCAGGCATACATGAAATGGGTACAGCACGTATGGGACATGATCCTAAAACATCGGTTTTAAATAGCTGGAACCAGGTTTGGGACGCCCAAAATGTATTTGTTACCGATGGTGCATGCATGGCGTCGGCAGGCTGGCAAAATCCATCGCTTACTTACATGGCCCTAACTGCCCGTGCAGTTGATCATGCTGTTAGCGAGCTTAAGAAGCTGAATATTTAACCCGCATATGGCTAAGTAATTTTAAAGATAATCATTTATAAAACGTACCAATCGGTAATTATCCTATAAAAAACATGAACAGAAGAGAGGCCATTTCAAGAGTAGCATTAATAATGGGTGGTACCATTATAAGTGCCGAATATTTTTTGAGTGGGTGTAAGCCTGCCCCTGTAAAAGTTACTGAACTTTTTGATAAGCAACATATTAAGTTTTTAGATGAAGTTGGCGATACTATTTTGCCTGCTACTAAAACACCCGGTGCTAAAGATGTACATATTGGTAGTTTCATGGCGCTAATGGTTAGGGATTGTTATAATCCTGAAAACCAGCAAATATTTGTTAATGGCGTTACCCAGCTAAATGATGGCTGTAAACAGAAATATAACAGAGATTTTTTAGGCTGCAGTTTAGCACAGCGAACAGAATTTTTGACCTTACTGGATAAAGAACAGAAGGAGTATACCCACAATAAAAAAGAGGAACAGCCACATCATTATTTCAGGATGATGAAGGAATTAACACTTTTAGGTTATTTTACTTCAGAGCAGGGCTGCACCCTTGCTTTACGTTATTTACCGGTACCTGGTAAATATGACGGAAGTATGCCCTACAAAAAAGGCGATAAAGCATGGGCAACAGCCTGATAGGGTTAAAAGCAATTAAGCTTTAACCCAAAAGAATAAAAAGTAAAATGTATAATTTAATATTTTAACCTAAAACTGTAAAACATGAGTACCAGAAGAACTTTTTTAAACCATGCCGGAATATTATCAGCAAGTATGTTTTTGATTAAACCCGAAATGCTTTTTGCAAAACCAGCCAGCTTAAAGGTGGGTTTGCAACTATATTCTATGCGTGATTATATTGCTAAAGATGTTAAAGGAGTAATTGAAAAAGTAGCCAAAGCAGGCTATACCGAAGTTGAAACTTATGGTTATGATACCGTTAAGCGCAGTTTTTGGGGATTGTCGCCAAAGGATTTTAAAACATTATTAAGCGATAATGGCATAACCTCGTCAAGCGGGCATTATGGCATGGAACAATATTTAGATACACAAAAAGAGGACGACATCAAAGCCTGCATTGAAGCGGCGCATGAGGTAGGACAAAAAACAATTGTGGTGCCTCATTTGGCAGACAAGTACCGGAAAACGGTAAGTGATTTTAAAACACTCGCTCAAAATATGAACAAGTTGGGTGAGTTATGCAAGCAAGCTAATTTAAAAACAGGTTATCATAACCATAATTTTGAATTTGTGCCGATTGATGGCGTTACATTGTACGACATCCTTTTAAAAGAAACAGACCGTAAGTTGGTTGATTTTGAAATGGATATTTATTGGGTAGTACGTGCAGGGCAGGATCCTGTTAAATTGATAAAAGAAAATCCGGGCCGCTTTACTATGTGGCATATTAAAGACATGGATAAAAATAAAAGGGAGCTGAATACCGAGATAGGATCGGGAAGTATAGATTATAAAGAAATATTTAAGTACCGGGAATTATCGGGTGTTAAACATATTTATATGGAGCAGGAAAACTTTGGTATGGACGCTTATAGCAGCATAACCCAAAGCGCTAAGTATATTAAAAACACACTGATAGGATAACCATATATTTAACTGATTTTAAAAAAAAACATCACCTGCAATTAATTTGCAGGTGATGTTTTTTTAACTGCAATTAAGAACTATATATCACATATTTCAATAGCTTTTCTTAATGAAGCTATTTTGTCGGGTTGTGCCGGAATAAATTCCTGAGCTACATATCCTTTATACCCGGTATTTTTGATAGCCCGCATAATAGCAGGATAGTATAATTCCTGGGTGTCATCAATCTCATGCCTTCCAGGTACACCGCCGGTATGATAATGAGCAATATATTGATGATTTTCAGTAATATTACGAATGACATCGCCTTCATCAATCTGCATGTGATAAATATCATATAGCAACTTGAAATTTTCAGACCCTATTCTTTTGGCTAATTCAACACCCCATGAAGTTCTGTCACATTGGTAATCCTTGTGATTGATTTTGCTGTTTAGTAATTCCATCACCAACACTACCTTATGTTTTTCGGCCAGCTTAATTAAAGGTTTGAGTCCTTCTGCACAGTTGTTCCACCCGGTTTCATTATCTATTCCCCTGCGGCTGCCGCTAAAACAAATGAGGTTGGTGTAACCCGCAGCAGCCACTAACGGTATCATTTCCGAATAATTTTTAATTAATGTAGTATGAAATTTTTTATCATTAAATCCATCAACCAGGTTAATTTCCGCGCCATTGCACATAGGCGAATCAAGTCCATGTTTTTTTATTGTTGGCCAATCACTGGGGCCAACTAAATCAATACCTTTTATGCCTATTTTTTTTGCTTCAATACACAGTTCATCCAGTGTTAGGTCTCTATAACACCAGCGACATACAGAATGATTGATATTGCCTTTAAGTTCCATATTTGTTTTTTTTTGATCTTCATCTGTTGTAAAAGATGTAAATATACTGGTGGCGCTTAAAGTTACGGTACCGGTAATCATGCTTTTTAAAGCAGACCGGCGGTTTTGTTTATTTATCATAGAATATAGGTTAGAATTGGCTTTTATGATACTTTTGGTCGTTTAAATTATGAATAATTTTTTGATTTGTCAGAAATTTCGCCTCTGTTAGTTTCCGCTGAATGCAGCCTGTTTAAAATTTTAGTTTAATCGTATTATGCGCTCTGAAATAGCCGGCTGATCATTATATTCCACAATAAAGACAATTTTTAACAGTTTTATAAGCTATGGAAGTTTAATAGTAATTGCTATTTACCCGGCGATTTCTACATTTAAAAAAAAATAAATAGTTTAATTTCAATAACTTAATTTAAATGTAATAATTTCTTTAACTGATAGGAGAATTGTAATGCGGGTTTCATTTTACTTGTTTTATATATATATTTAATTAATTTTATTCCCATTATTTTTTACCTGTGTTAATTTTATCGATAAACTTATATAAGTTTATATCCATATTTAATCCGCTACTGTTTTTATGAAAGATGATATTTTAGAGAAAATATTAGACGAAACTGAAGTTCTTGATGAACATTTAAACGAGTCATTAGATCTTAAAGAACTTTTAAAAGTTCTCTCTATGGTTAAAAACGGAAGACTAAACGTCCGTATGCCCGTTACACAGGCAGGTATAAATGGAAGAATTTGTGAAGTGCTTAACGACATCATTGATATGAATGAGCGTTTGGTGGCGGAGATTTCTTCGGCTGAAAAGACTATTGGAAAGCGGGGCAACTTATCAAAAAGAATTGAGCTATCAGATGCTAAAGGGGAGTGGGCAAACGGGGTAACATCGCTAAATAACCTGATTGAAGACCTTACATCACCTACCCTGGAGATTGCAGGTATGATTAACTCGGTAGCCAACGGCGACCTATCCAAGCAAATCCCTTTAGAAATAAAAGGACACCCCTTAAAAGGTGAATTCCTGCGTATTGCAAAAGAATCTAATCAGATGCTTTCAAAGCTTCGGTTGTTTTCCATGGAGGTTACACGTGTAGCCCGCCAGGTAGGTTCAGAAGGGAAGCTTGGAGAGCAGGCTAAAATTAAAGGTGTTGCCGGTGTATGGGCCGAATTAACGGATTCTGTAAATCAGATGGCGGGCAACCTTACTGCCCAGGTGCGTAACGTGGCTGCGGTAACTACAGCAGTGGCAAAGGGTGACCTTTCCCGTAAAATTACGGTGGAAGCAAAAGGGGAGATATTAGAGCTTAAGAATACGATTAACACGATGGTGGATCAGCTCAACTCCTTCTCTTCTGAAGTAACGCGTGTGGCGCTTGAAGTAGGTACAGAAGGTAAGCTGGGCGGGCAAGCCAAAGTGCCGGGTGTAGCCGGAACATGGAAAGATTTAACAGATTCAGTAAACCGTATGGCGGGTAACTTAACCTCGCAGGTACGTAATATAGCCGGTGTAACCACGGCGGTAGCTAATGGTGACCTTTCCAAGAAGATCACGGTGGACGTAAAAGGAGAAATGCTTGAACTGAAAAAGACCATTAATACGATGGTGGATCAGCTCAATTCATTTGCATCCGAAGTAACACGTGTGGCGCTCGAGGTAGGTACTGAGGGTAAACTCGGAGGGCAGGCCAGGGTAAAAGGAGTTGGCGGGGTTTGGAAGGACCTGACAGATTCGGTAAACCAGATGGGAAGTAACCTGACTGACCAGGTGCGTAACATTGCATGGGTTACCACAGCGGTGGCAAAAGGAGATTTATCAAGAAAGATTACGGTTGATGCGAAAGGTGAGCTTTTGGAGTTAAAGAACACCATCAATACGATGGTGGATCAGCTGAACTCCTTCTCCTTTGAAGTAACGCGTGTAGCCAGGGAAGTAGGATCTGAAGGACAATTAGGCGGGCAGGCAAATGTACCGGGTGTGGGTGGTACGTGGAAGGATTTAACAGATTCGGTAAACCAAATGGCCGGTAACTTAACGGGCCAGGTGCGAAATATAGCGGAAGTAACTACCGCGGTAGCGAAAGGCGATTTATCCAAAAAGATCACGGTAGACGTACAGGGCGAAATGCTGGAACTCAAGATAACCATTAATACGATGGTGGATCAGCTGAACTCGTTTGGTTCCGAAGTAACGCGTGTGGCACGTGAGGTAGGTTCTGAAGGGCAATTAGGCGGGCAGGCGAATGTGCCGGGTGTAGGCGGAACCTGGAAGGATTTAACCGATTCAGTAAATAAAATGGCGGATAACCTTACCTCCCAGGTGCGAAACATTGCGGAGGTAACCACGGCGGTAGCGAAAGGTGACCTTTCCAGGAAGATCACCGTAAACGCCAAAGGTGAGTTGCTGGAATTGAAAGATACGATCAATACGATGGTGGATCAGTTACGTGGTTTTGCATCCGAAGTAACGCGTGTGGCACGTGAGGTGGGTTCTGAAGGGCAATTAGGCGGGCAGGCCAACGTACCGGGTGTAGATGGCACGTGGAAGGATTTAACGGATTCGGTAAATAAAATGGCGGGTAACCTTACCGCGCAGTTGCGTAACATTGCCGATGTATCTATCGCGATAGCAAACGGCGATTTATCCAAAAAAATTACGGTAGACGTGCGGGGCGAAATTCTGCAATTAAAGGAAACCATTAACACGATGGTGGATCAGTTGCGGGGGTTTGCATCAGAAGTAACCCGTGTGGCACGTGAGGTAGGTACCGATGGTAACCTTGGCGGCCAGGCATTTGTGCCGGGAGTTGCGGGTACCTGGAAAGATTTAACGGATTCGGTTAACCAGATGTCGAGTAACTTAACATCGCAGGTACGTAATATTGCGGAAGTAACCAAGGCGGTAGCGAGCGGTGACCTTTCCAAAACGGTAATTATCGACGTAAAGGGCGAGATCATGGACCTTAAAAACACCATTAATACGATGGTGGATCAGCTGAACTCGTTTGCATCAGAAGTAACCCGTGTGGCACGTGA
>JAQBOY010000293.1 GCA_028287805.1 Mucilaginibacter sp. | reverse complement strand
TCTTCTACTCCCTTTGCGTGCCCCGTGCTTATCGCTACAAAATGGGTGTTTCCATAATTAAAGGAATAATCCGTTTTGTTGTCAGGCAGATTTAAAAAATCATAAAAAATGGGAAAAGGCTTTTGATATCCGGGGTCTTTATCACTATTGTCAACATCATGGTTACCCGTTACCGGCATAAATGGCAAAGTCGCGTTAACAGGTTGAATAACATTGAAAAGCCTTATCCAGCTTGGCACCACTGAACCTGCATTTACAATATCTCCCATATGAATAGTAAACTGAAGCGGATGTTTAAGTAATTGCTGTGCAATTGAATCTGTTTTTTCAAATTTTGTATTAAACTCATTATCCTGGGTATCACCCCAAACGCCAACCGTAAATTTATGCCGACTGCCTAACACCGGGGCGGTTTTAAAAGTATAAGTTTCACTCCATGCTTCAGCTGAACCACATTTATAATAATAAACGGTATTAGGTTTAAGATGGGTTAATGTTGCTTTATGCAGATATATTTTAGCACTTTCTGAAAGCTCAGGAGTAGTAATTTGAGAATCAGAAAGGTTTTTGTCCGTACCATATTTTACCATCCCCTTGTTAGCATTGTCGGCAGACCAGGTAATGGCGATGGTATTTTCAGTAGCATGCGCCTTTGCAGAGTTCCAGCTTAGATGAATATCATAGGGCTGTTGCGAATAGGAAGGCTTGGCTTGCAAAATGGCTGCAAAAGCAAGCAGAAATAAAAATGACTTCATAAGTATGAAAAAGATGAGAAAAAGCTTGTTCATCACCGCTCCGCAATTTATTGACTACATCAAGCATTTAAATCACTGGGTTAAGATTACGAATATAATGAGGATATATTAACAATATGTTAAAATAACGATCTACCTTCATTATATAAACGACGATAACATTCCGGCACTTTGTCATTATATCGAAATGAAGTCAATTTTACCTCATCCTTCTAATATCCTAATACCTAATAATCCATAATTGATAATTGAATTTTACCCGTTGGTCAATTACGCTTTAATCAGGGAGTAAACAAAGGATGCTTCTCATCCTAATCATACCTCAAAGCCGGATAATTCAGCAACCTGCGCCACAAGGCGATCTGGCCGATGATATTTGCTTCGCGATAGATCGTAAAAGACAGCAGTTCATCGTATGTCATTTTCATGAAACCCATATCAATTTCACTATCCAGCTTTTCATCGTCCATGCTAACCAATACCTCCCGTGCTATAGGACTGATCTTTTCCCAGTCTTTCAAATATTCGGCGGCAGTTGGATACTTTGCATCATCCTGGATTCCCTTATTGTCTTTGAACAACTCGTCACCGGTCTGTTTTAATTCGGGATTGACTTCTGAGGTCATCAAGTACCGCTGACGCACGAGTGCCCCGGTGAGCCATGCGACGTGATTCGCCTTAGTATTTAAACGGTTATGAGTATCTTTTTCGGAGATCCCTTCAATTGCACGTTCAAAAAAAGTGGTCTGCATATCAAACAAGGTTAGTAATCCTTCTGTTCTTCCGCTTGCTGTTTTTGTTTCCATAGGTAGTAAGTTCTATTAGGTTTATTTAATAAAGCTATAACAAGAAGTAATTAAAACACCTGTGCTATTATGACAAATTAAAGGGGCATTCGCGACAATCTTTTGATTATTTTCCATTTGGACACAGGTTAACAGTACAATAATAATTTAAAATAAAAATATAAATATCCTGATTAATGTAACTGCTGTAAAATAGCTACTTGTAGCTATTGTTGAAACTTTTAAGGCAGTTAACTTTATGGTTTACAAGCCATTTACTATAGGAACTCGATCTCTGGATTTAACTGCACGGCGGCAGCAACGTATAAGCGTAATTGGGCACTGATTGTTCCCTAAAGATTAAATTAATAATACAGTGCCTGGCTAAAAAAACAATAAAAATACCATGTATACAACCTTCGAAGTTTTTATTATTACAATTAACGTGTTATGGAATACCATCAGTAAAGTAATATGAAGGGGCGCATCATCAACATCTTCAAGGCAGGCATGGCCGTTTTAATGTTGCTGACTGGCCTGCCTTCCGTTAGCGCAGGGCAACCGGCAGATACAAATAGAGCCAGGGGGCAAACGGCTTATAAAAACATGCCCCCCAAACCGCCACAACCGGCTGTCCAACCCCATATTTCTGAAATTATAGGTTTCCAGATAAACAATATTGCCCCTTCGGATAATGTCGCCGAAAAAAAAACAGATACGCTTCAGGATGGCAGCGAGATCACCATTACAATCAGCAACCCAAAAGACTTTCTTCTGCAAAGGCCAACCGACAAAAGCCGGCTCATCCTTTATGCCGACGGGTTTCCGCTTATGGGTATGAATACCGAATACTTTACAGAGATTGGCCGCCAGTACCTAAGCGATTCTACCAAGTTGTGGCCTAAAGAATTGTCGATCCCCTTTATTTTTATAAGAGACAGCAGCAGTAAGGCAGCCTGGAACAGCTTGTTTCATATGGCACACTGGAATAAAAACAGGATCACCTTTAAAATGGCTCTTGGCTGGTCGGGTATGTTTCCTTTAAATGCGACTACCGCTAAACATGTCAATACCACTGTCACGGTATTTTTTTACACTACTTACAAATTTTATTTATTGTGCCTGTTGTATATCGTATTTATCGGCTACTTCATATATTTATGTCAAACTACAGGGCTGATACGGGAACCTGACCTGGCAGATTCCGTCCCTGGGCCCTTTAGCCTGGCGCAGACCCAGCTCGCTTTCTGGACAGTCATCATCATTGGTGGGTTTGTTTACCTGATCATCCTGACCGGTTTAACAGATTCCTTAAATGATTCTATTTTACTGCTGCTTGGTATCAGCGGCGGCACAACGGGTGCAGCAAGTTTCATCGATTACTACAAAAAGATAGCCCTGGTAAAAAACCAACAGATTCAGCAGCAACCGGAGGGCAGTACTCCTCCCGCAGCCGGCTTTGCCGTGCTCCCGATCATTAACACCAAACGGCATCGCAGCTTTCTCCTGGATATTTTATCAGATGGCATCAATATAAGTGTCCAGCGTACGCAAACTGTTTTATGGAACCTGGTGCTGGGTTTATATTTCATCTGGTTTGTTATTACCAATAAGGCTATGCCCGAATTTACCAATACTTTATTATTGCTGGCAGGTGTAAGTTCGTTATTGTATGTCGGTTCTAAAGGGCCGGAGTATCCTGTTGTTAAATCATAGATCCTTTATTAATAAGACATCTATGTTGCGGATGAAAGCTGAATGATGTTTAATCTATGCAGACATTTTTGTTTAATGCCTATTGTTTTTAACATCCCTGATAATTCCTATTGCAAATGACATAAACTCGATTAATTAATTTTTATCTTCGAAAAATCATTTCCATTTTCTGTGGCGATTAAACCAATACATAACGAGTTAGAACTTCTTGAAAAAATTGCTAAAGATGATGAAAAAGCTTTTGCACAGCTATTCTATGCTTATCATAATCAGTTAGGCGCGTTTATTTTCCCGCTTATTGATTCCATTGAAATGACCGAAGAAATTGTTCAGGATGTTTTTGTTAAGATTTGGATCAACCGCAAAACACTACCTCAGCTCGGTAAATTCACCTCCTATTTATTTATTTTATCGCGGAATTACACACTGAATTGCATACGTAAAATGGTTAACGATCGTAAAAGCCAGGAGCAATACGACAAATTACAATTATTAGATAGTCATTTAAATTCAGGCATTGAAACCATAACAGAAGCGGAAGTCGACTATCAGCATGTTATTGACAGGGCCGTTGCACAATTACCGCCACAACAACAACGTGTATTTATGTTAAAGCAAACCGGTTTAAAAAACCCGGAGATTGCCAGGCAAATGAATATATCCCCGCAATCGGTTAAAAAATATCAGCAATGGGCGTTAAAAGCTGTTTCAGAATTTGTTAGAACACACGCGGCATTATCCGGATTGCTTATCATTAACTATATTATCAATAAATAGATATTTTAAATTTCGTAAAAATTAATATTTCTAAAAAAATATTTTTTTTACTATCCCCTTTTTGGCTTTTTGGTGTCTTTACATAAAATGATCATCAATGTCGTCCTGACATCTGATCATAACCAATTATATGCTGAATACGAAACTTAACCATTTATTTTGGCTATGCATAGCCAATGAGGCTTCTGCTGCTGAGCGGGAAGAACTGCTGTTGCTAATGGCCGATGAAAGGAATGAGGATCAGGTCAATGAACTTTTAGATGAGGCATGGAAAGATTACGGCTATGTTAATCCGGTTTTTGGCCAGGAGAAAAGCGAAGAAATTTTAAATAACGTTCTGAACATTGCTAATAGCGATCAAAGCAACGTAAAATATTTATCATTCACCAAAACAGCATGGGGCCGTATGGCCGCTGCCGCATCTGTACTTTTAATTCTTTCGGCAGGACTGTATTTCCATGCTAAAACCTATCAGAAACCATCCTTACCAAGTCAAAGTTCAAGGTTAAAAAGCAATATCGTTCCCGGTTCGGATAAAGCAATACTCGTTTTGGCTAATGGTTCTAAAATTGCTCTGGACGATGTTTCAAACGGCGAAGTAGCAAAGCAAACCGGTGTAAAGATCAGCAAAACAAAACATGGTCAATTAATTTATACGGTTGCTCAATCCGGTAATACGGTCCTCAATAGAGCAACCACCTATAATACGGTTGAAACGCCCAGGGGCGGACAGTACGAGATTGAACTGACAGATGGAACTAAAGTCTGGTTAAACTCGGCGTCATCGCTTCATTATCCAACCGCATTTACAGGCAGTGAACGTAAGGTAGAACTTATCGGCGAAGCTTATTTTGAAGTAGCCAAAAATAAGAAGCTCCCTTTCCGGGTAGTAAGTAGAAACCAGATTGTAGAGGTGATGGGCACACATTTCAACATTAATTCCTATGCTGACGAAACCAAAACCAAAACCACGCTTTTACAAGGTTTAGTTAAAGTTACGGGTACAGGTACAGACACCCATAACTCTGCCATACTGAAGCCGGGTCAGCAATCCATTATCAAACACTGCTCATCAGATATCCAGGTTGAAGACGTGGGGGTTGAAGATGCTGTTGCCTGGAAGAACGGATATTTTATGTTTCCGAATGAACATATAAAAACGATTATGCGGGAGATCTCCCGCTGGTATGATGTAGATATTGAATATTCAGGAGATGTTTCTCACAAAACCATATGGGGTTCGGTTTCGAAATTTAAGAATGTAGCGGAAGTTTTGAAGATGCTTGAATTAACCGGGTGTGTCCATTTTAAAATTGAAGGAAGGAGGATAATCGTTATGCCCTAACTTTTCAATAAAAATAACAGATTATCCGCTAAAATAAACCGGAAGTGCGCCTAACACTCCCGGCAATGTTTGGATAATTCTAATTGAAATTGCAAGTAAACAATTAACCAACTTAAAACCAAACAATCAAATGTATGAAATTCTACATTAAAAATGGGTTAGGGCTTCCTGCCTATATGCTTAAACTCTTGCTGATTATGAGACTCACATTTGTTTTATTGATCACCTTATTTGTCCAGATATCTTTAGCAGGATACTCACAACAAATAACAATGTCTAAAAAAAATGCTTCGCTTGAGCAGGTATTTCGGCAGATACATATCCAAACCGGTTATAATATTTTATGTGATTATGAAGTACTGTCAACAGCCAAACCTATTGATATTCAGCTTGTTAACTCTTCATTAAAAACAGCGCTTGATTTATGTATTAAGGGGCAGTCGCTAACTTATACCATAGATAAGAACACTATTATTGTTAAGCGTAAATATGAGGAGCCCACGGTTGCAATGCTGCAGGTAACCATAAAAGGCACTGTGACGGATGATAAAGGCCTGCCGTTGCCTGGTGTTACGGTAACAGAAAAAGGCACCAACAACACCATTACTACTAATGCTTCAGGAAATTATACAATAAAAGTAGCTGATCCCAACGCATCGTTAGTATTCTCATTTATCGGATTTAATTCAACGGAAGTAAAAGTAGGTAGCCGAACAACTATCAACGTCAGTTTAGCTGAAAAAATAAATGATTTAAATGAAGTTGTTGTAATAGGATATGGAAGCCGCAAAAAATCTGATTTAACCGGAGCTGTTGCTACAATGTCTTCAGCGAATTTAAAAGATCGCCCGGTACTTAATTTTGGAGAAGCAATGGCCGGCCAGTTAGCCGGCGTTCAGGTTCAGGAAATTAATGGTGCTCCCGGAGGTGAAGGGCTTTCCATAAGGGTACGGGGAACCGGATCTATTACCCAATCCAATTCACCTTTGTATGTTGTAGATGGTTACCCGATGGAAGACGGCGCTTTCAGATTAGTCAATCCCGCGGATATTGAAACGCTGCAGGTATTGAAAGATGCTTCTTCTACAGCTATATATGGTTCACGCGGGGCAAATGGTGTTGTAATTATAACTACCAAAAAAGGTAAAATCGGTTCGCCTTCTATCAGTGTCAATGCATTTACCGGCTACCAGCAAAGAACAAAAATTATTCCTGTATTAAACCGAGATCAATACGTACAGTGGTTTATGGATGGACGTAATCAGGCATGGTTAGACCAACCGGTGATAAGTGGCGATCCTAATACTTCTCCACATAGCATTAATGATCCGAATAGTCGCCGCAGCCTGTACCCCAGTGCCAATACCTTGTATACTATCCCAGACGGAACCAACGGATATAAATATAATTTCTTCGACCCTAAATCTGTTGCGCAAATGCCTGATAACAACTGGCAGGAGCTGATGTTCCGTCTTGCGAAAATGCAGCAATATGAACTTTCTATAACAGGCGGTACTGAAAACACAAAATATGCTTTTTCAGGCAGCTACATTAATCAGGATGGTATTTTATTGAATACTGACTATAAGCGTTTTAATTTCAGGAACAATGTAGAATCGCAGATAAACAAACGGTTAAAAGTGGGCATGAACTTAAATGTATATAGTGCTGGTGGTGACGAACAAACCAATGGAAAATATTCACCACTTCAGTTTGCTTTACAGCTTCCTCCGATATTTGATTTACATAACCCCGACGGCACCTATGGGTCAATGGTCCGTAACCCTGAAGTTTTTGCCGGAGATGTGGCTAATCCAATAGGGGTAGCAGAGCAGATATACACCTATCGTAAAAGGTATGGCTGGTTGGGTACCATGTTTGGTGAGCTGGATTTGGCAAAGGGCCTCAAATACCGGATCAACATAAATGGAGGTATTCAGGATAATAACCTTGAAGATTATGAGCCTTCAACTGTGGATTTAGACGCTTCAAAAGCTCCAAGACCTGCAAGAGCATTTAATGAGCGGTCAACTGATTATGATTGGGTAATAGAACAAACACTTTCATACAATAAAACATTTGCCAAAAAGCATGACCTGGTTTTATTAGGTGGTTTTTCTGCCCAAAAACACAACAATGATTATATGTATGGAGAGGCCCGTGGCTTTCCAAATGATAATATCCAAACATTGAATGCCGGTACTATGTATCAGCTTACCAGCACAAAATCGGCCTACTCCATGATTTCTTATTTTGGTCGTGCCAATTACACTTTTGATAACCGTTATCTTCTTACTGGTACAATTAGAACTGATGGATCTTCCCGATTTGGAGACAATAAAAAATGGGGTGTATTTCCTTCGGTATCCGGCGCATGGCGGGTAAGCCAGGAACATTTTATGTCCAAAATATCGGGTGTCATTAATGATCTGAAGCTAAGGGCCAGCTATGGCATTGCGGGGAATAACCGTATCGGTAATTATTCAGGCATTGGTTTGTTGAATACAGGATTTTATCCAACAGGTGGCGCTTTACAAAGTGCAGTAATCCCAAATACGGTACCTAACAATAACCTGGGGTGGGAAAAGATTCTGCAAAGTAATTTTGGCTTTGATTTGGGTTTATTTAACGACCGCATCAGGCTGGAAGGAGATTACTATAACAGTAAATCAATTGATCTGCTATTAAACGTGCCGGTTCCGACAGTAACCGGTTATTCTTCACAAATTCAGAATATAGGTAAAGTACTTAATAAGGGAGTTGAGCTTTTATTAACCACCCAAAATTTTGTCGGAAAGTTTAAGTGGTCAACTAATTTCAATATTGCCTTTAACACAAATAAAGTATTGGAAGTTGGCCCCGGCGGGCAGCCTATTTATGGTAGTGCCCCAAATGCCACCAATGCCTTTATTACACTACCCGGTTCCCCTATAGCAAGTTTTTATGGGTATGTATACCAGGGTGTATTTATGAATCAGCAGCAACTGAATCAGTATCCGCATTTGGCAGGAGATAAAGTTGGAGATGGCCGCTACCTGGATGTAAATGGCGATGGTAAACTTGATCAAACAGATAAGGCCATCATCGGCAACAATCAGCCTAAATATACAGGCGGCTTTAGTAATAATTTTTCCTACAAGAACTTTAGTCTTTCTGCCCAGTTCTCTTATTCTTATGGGGCTCATGCGTTTAGCTTTTTCAAGCGTATGGTTGGAATTTATCATGGAGACAGAAATGGTTTGATAGAACAGGTAAACCGCTGGCAGTCTGTAGATCAACCGGGTGATGGTATTCATTTCCGCGCTACCCGTAATCCAACTGGATGGCAGCGTGAGCCGTCTTCTTCCTGGGTAACAGACGCCTCTTATTTACGTCTTCGTAACGTTACTTTGGCATATGATTTCACGCAAAGCGCAATAAAGACATTAAAACTAAATGGGCTACGCCTGTATGTAACCAGTCAAAATTTATATACATGGACGAAGTATCCGGGCTATGATCCTGAAACGAGTAGCGAAGGTGAGGGACTTACCAAAGGCGGAGATTACTTAGGATACCCTGCTGCGCGCAGTATAATTGTTGGTTTAAATCTTACTTTCTAATAATTAAAAAGATGAAAAAATTAATAATAACCTCATTTAGTTTATTGCTGCTGTTGTGTTCCTGCAAAAAAGACTTTATTGCTTTAAATCCGCCCTCCAATCTGAATTCTTCCGGTTTCTATAAAACCGAAAGTGACATGAATCAAGCTGTACTTGGAGCCTATAACGGCCTTCGTTCCGTTTACAACAGCAATTTTATTAAACTCGGCGAAATTCGTTCAGATAATACCACCTATTCATGGCTTGCCGGAAATCCGGCTGATGATAATGGTATAGACGTATTCTCTTCACCCCTTTTACCAGAAAACGGGTATCTTACAAGCTCCTGGAATAGTTGTTACAATGTTATTTTGCGCTGCAATATTGTTATCGGCCGTATTGAAAATGTTAACTTTAAAGACCCAAAACTGAAAAACCAATACATAGCAGAAGCGCGGTTTGTGCGGGCGCTGATGTATTTTTGGTTGAATAGAGTTTTCGGTGGTTATTCAACTAATGGAAACCTGTTAGGTGTTTTAAAAGTTGATAAAGAAATCTCCCCGGCAGAAGCTTATAAATTAAACCGGGTATCTCTGCAGGAAATATATGATTTGATTGTGGCAGATCTTCAATATGCCGAGACCAATTTGCCTGCTAAATATGGTGCAACAGATGTAGGCCGCGTAACAATGTGGGGTGCCAGAGGTCTTTTGTGTAAAGTATATATGACGATGGCTGGTTATCCTTTGAATAAAGGCGCGGCCTATTATACACTTGCCATACAAGAAGCACAACAAGTTATCAATACTTCAGGTGCCGCTTTAGTGCCGAGTTATGCTGACCTGTTTGATGTAAATAAAAAGAACAGCGTGGAATCATTATTTGAGATTCAATACTCAAAGGGAAGTCCCAACGGCGTAACAGGAAGTCCGTGGAATAATGATTTTGCACCACGTTTTTCAGATAAAGAAGTGGTGTTGGTGGGCGATAAAGGTGGAAGTAATTCCCCTACCGGTGATATGTCCCGTGCTTATACACTTGGGGATCCAAGAAAGTATGTATCAATGCGCGACTTTTGGATCAGTGCAAAAAACGGGGCTGTACAGAATGACAGGTATGTACGTAAATATTATGATGTAGCAACAACCGGCAGTGATAACGGAAATAACTGGATTGAATTACGACTTGCCGATATCTATCTTTTATATGCTGAAGCATTGGTACGTACCGGAGGAGATAAAAGCCAGGCATTATTGTATGTAAATAAAATAAGACAGAGAGCGAGAAACACCAAGGGAGACCCTGCAATTACCCCTCCCGCTAATTTGCTAAAAGACTATACGCTGACTGATTTTGCAGATGATAACGCGCTGCTGCTGGCCATAGAAAACGAAAGGCGGGTAGAGCTGGCTTTCGAAAACCACCGGTGGTTTGATCTGGTTAGAACAGGCAGGGCAAAAGATGTGATGACAGCAGAACAGGCTGTTGATGGATATGCTCCTTTTTCATGGAGTGACAATATGCTAAGCTACCCTATTCCAACTCCGGTTATGCAATCCAATCCAGGAAAAATTATTCAAAATAAAGGCTATACACAATTTTAAAAAATAAACTATGAACATGAAAAAAAACACCTCGCTTTTAGTACTCGTACTTTTTTGTTTTATTATTTCAGCCAAAGCTCAATTACCTTCACTTAGTAAAAAGGAAATTAAAGATGGCTGGGTATTATTGTTTGATGGAAAAACATTTGATGGCTGGCAAAAAGCTAATGGCACGGCATTTACTGGAGAAGGCTGGAAAATAGAAAATGGTGTTATGAGCGTGAATCCCCAGGGTGGTCATGGTAGTGATATTGTAACCAGCAAAGAATTCTCAGATTTTGAATTTTCACTGGATTTTCAACTGGAAAAAGGAACCAATAGCGGCGTTAAATGTTTTTTAATTAAAAACACTTCTTTAGGATGTGAATATCAGCTTATTGATGACGCCAATCATCCTGATGCAAAATTGGGTAAAGATGGTAACCGCAGACTGGCAGCGTTGTATGACATCATGCCGCCAAACACTGCTGACAAAACAGTGAAACCATTGGAAGAATGGAATACGATGCGGATCATTTCAAAAGGCAAGCATGTAGAACACTGGCTTAATGGAAAAAAGGTGCTGGAGTATGAACGTGGAAGTGAAACGTTTAAAAATCTGGTAGCTGATAGTAAATTTAAAAAAGAAAATGGTTTTGCTGAAGCAGCTAAATCGCCTATTCTTTTGCAGGACCATGGAGATGTAATTCATTTTAGAAATATCAAGATTAGAGAGATTTAATTTATTTTTTTCAATAACAGCCCTTTAAAACCGGAAACGGAGAAGGGATGCGGTAGAAACGCCTGTTGGCCCGTAACTTTTATTACTGAAGTGCGGCTGATACCGCGCCGCTACATTAATTATAAACAATGGAAAAGAGAAGAGACTTTATCAAAAAGCTGGCAGTAGCATCTGCCGGTATGGCCGTAGGCAGCAAGAGTTTTGGCTTTACGGCTAAAAGTTACCGCAACATTATCGGAGCCAATGACCGCATCCATGTGGCTATTATTGGCTTAAACGGCCGCGGAGGCAGCATGGCTAAAACCTTTGCCCATCAAAAAAACCTGGAGATCGGCACCGTATGTGATGTCGATTCCAGAACGA
>JAQBOY010000196.1 GCA_028287805.1 Mucilaginibacter sp. | reverse complement strand
TTGTATGATATCCGTTCAACCAGCAAAACATTTGCATACCTGTTAATTACTATTCTGGTACCGGTAGTTGGTATGCTCATTTATTTTGCGGTAGGAGCAAATTACCGTAAAAACAAGCTCTATAGTAAAAAGATCATTAACGATAATAAGCTATTAGCAGAAATCCGGAGAAAATTAGTTCATGAATCTGAGCTATCATGGACTAATGGTAATGGTGAGGTAAAAAGTCATAAAAGGCTGGCACGAATGCTTTTAAATGATGATAGTCCGTTAACCGGCAATAACGAGGTAAAGCTGCTGTTGAATGGTGAAAATAAGTTTCCCGAAGTAATACAGGCCATAAAGGAGGCGAAGAATCACATCCATATTGAATATTATATTTTTGAGGATGACAATATCGGTAACCAGATCAAAGATCTGCTGATACAAAAAGTTGCCGAAGGTGTAAAGGTGCGTTTTATTTATGATGATTATGGCAGCAGCTCCATACGTAAAACAGTGGTTCGTGAATTGTTAAACGGGGGAGTAGAAGCTTTCCCGTTTTATAAGATACTTTTCATAGCACTCTCTAACAGGACTAATTACCGTGATCATCGCAAAATTATAGTTATTGATGGTTGTACGGGGTTTGTAGGTGGTATAAATGTGAGCGACCGCTATATTAATGACAATGATAAAAAACAGCTATACTGGCGGGATACTCATGTACGTATAAACGGGCCGGGGGTATACTATTTGCAATACCTTTTTATTTGCGACTGGAATTTTTGTGCAGGTCAAATGTTACCTATACTGCCCAATTACTTTTGTTCTACCAAAAGCAAAAACGGAAATGCCATTTTGCAGATAGCTGCCAGCGGTCCGGACTCGGATAACCCAACTATCTTATATTCATTACTGGAAACTATAGCTATGGCACAGGAAGAGCTGCTGATTACTTCACCCTACTTTATTCCGGGTGAAAGTATACTGGATGCGCTTAATGTTGCCTCACTTAGCGGGGTTAAAGTAAAGCTGCTGGTTCCTGGCAAATCAGATTCATCATTAGTTAACGCTGCAGCCCGCTCTTATTATAGTGAGATTTTAGACTCGGGGGTCGAGATATATTTATATCAAAAAGGATTTGTTCATTCCAAAACCATAGTTGCAGACGGCCAGCTTGCTATTATTGGAACTGCAAATATGGATTACCGCAGCTTTGAGCTTAATTTTGAAGTAAACAGCATGATTTATGATGTAAAATTGGCTCAACAGCTTAGGGATGCTTTTTATAATGATATTAAAGACGCGAATAAGATCAATCCAAAAACATGGGCAAAACGCACCCAGTTTAAGCAACTGCCCGAAAAACTATGCAGGTTATTATCGCCGCTTTTGTAAAGTTTATTGCTGGTTTATAGTGCTCTTCCCGTCATTCTACCAATAACCTCTTTATAATTCTCCCCATAAGGTACTTCTGCACCTTCTAATTTGATGCGGCCATTCCTTATGGATTGTACGTAGGCAAGGTTTACAATATACGATTTATGCGTACGGAAGAACTGGTCGGCTGGTAACTGGTCAACGAGCGCCTTGATAGTTACGCGGGATAATATCGGCTTTGATTGCCCGTTACGATGTAGTTTAACATAGTCTTTCAAGCCCTCTATATAAGTAATATCATTATAACTTAACTTAATCAAATTGTAATCTGCATAAACGAAAAAATGATTTTTATGATGATTAATAGGTTCAAAAGAGCGTTGCTTTTGCAGATCAAAAAGGTTGAGTGCTTTGTTGCATGCTTTTAAAAAGCGCTCCAATGGCACGGGCTTTAACAAATAATCAATAACATCCAGTTCAAACCCATCTAACGCAAATTCCTCATAGGCCGTAATAAATATAATCATTGGCCTTTGTTGAAGGCCTTTAACAAACTGAAGCCCATTAATAGCAGGCATCTTTATATCACAAAACACGAGGTCAACCGGTTGATCCTGCATAATTTGTATTGCCTGCGCAGCCGAACGGCAACTGGCTACTAATTGTAACCGGTCTACCAGTTTTATATTGTCTTCAAGTAGTTCTAAAGCCAAGGGTTCATCATCAACAATTATACAACGCATAGCAAATCCGGTAAGTAAGATAATGCATCCAAAATAGTGGCTTTAACTTATATAACAATCGGCTTTAACATTATTTAACGTGTTTATCCCCACAATCAACCGTTTCATCTCATAAATTATAAGCGTAGGTGAAATTATACGTTAATTTGTTATTTATGAATAAGAAGACTTTAAAGCCCTGGGTATATAACGTTATTCCATTATTTATATGGTTTTTATTATTGGTATTGCCATTCATTTCAGCGCCGTTTGCCAGCCCTAAATCAGACCATCACCGTATCCTTATCCACATATTAATTTCTAATATATTGCTGCTGGTTGTTTTTTATTTGCACACCTATCTTATTTATCCGTTGCTAAAGCAAAAGGGATTGTTATGGTATATACCAGGAGTTTTGATGTTGTTTTTATTACATTGGCTATCCGGATTCCTTTTAAGATCTGGTTATCTGCATAGTTTTGGCAGCTTTCCACGCCCGGGTTTTGGTGCCGACAGCAGGCGGCCAAATACAATGTTTGGCCCGCCGCTTGGTGGTCCGGGTATTTTTATATTATCCCCTTTAATCGCTATACTTTGCAGTTTTTGTTACCGGATCATTATTGATAACGCAGCGCGTGAACAATTACTACAGGACCGCGAAACCGTTCATTTAAGAACCGAACTGAATTTTTTACGCTCACAAATTAATCCGCATTTCCTGTTTAATATTTTAAATAGCCTTACGGCACTTGCACGTAAAAAATCAGATGTGCTTGAGCCGGCCATTATTAATCTTTCGCAATTAATGCGCTATATGCTGTATGAAAGCGATGATAACAAAGTGCCCCTTAAAAAAGAGCTCGAATATTTAACCAGCTACATTGATCTTCAATTATTACGTTTCGGAAAAGACGTAACAGTAAAAACTAATTTTACGGGAAATTATGAAGATTGCCAGATAGACCCCATGTTATTTATTCCAATAGTTGAAAATGCGTTTAAACACGGAACGGATATAGATAATCATAATGTTATACTTATTAATTTAAAAGTATCAGAGAATTGTAATATACTACATTTTAAACTTGTTAATTATTTTGACAAGGCTGATAAAATTAATGATACGAATACGGGTATTGGTCTTAAAAATATACAACGCCGGTTGGATATATTATATCCCCATAAACATAAGTTTAATACATTTAGTGTTGGAGATACGTATACAACAGAGTTAAGTATTGATCTTACTTAATATTCCGGTGAAGTGTTTATTGGCGGCGTATAAATAATAAAGCAGGCAGTAACAAAAAATTGATACAATTGTCTGTTTGGTCTACACATTAGCAAGGCTTATCTCATTTATTTTTTTGCCATAGTAATATCTTGCATTTTCGGTTTGAAAGAGATTTAAACTGAATGAAGAAACTAATACTAGTACTTGCAATTTCGTGTTTTAGCCAATGGGTAACTGCTCAACAAACCCAAAAAATTCTCAAAAAAACCACAATCAATAAATTATTTACCTGTTCACTTGATAAATTGCTGGACACTTTATCAATGGATTATAAACTAAAAATTGCTTTCGAACCAGATTCAATGCAAAAGTTTGATGTGGTAGAACACTTTTTTAATGAATCACTAAAAGAGGTATTTGATGCTGTTTGCCGTAAGAATCAACTGCATTATTGGGTAGATGCGGACGGGACTATTTATATACTTCAAAATGCCGATGATTTAGAAAGGCTTAAAAAACTTAACCAAATAAAAAATTTAGCTTCAGGAGCAAATCAATTTTTCAAGCTGGAAAAACCAAAAGATCCGCCTAAACATTTTCTGTTTACTATAAGCGGACAGGTGCTTGATCAGAATACAGGAGGGGCATTGCCTTCTGCTACTATCAGGGTTCGTAATACTACTTTGGCTGCCACTACCAGTAATGATGGTAATTTTATTATATTTAATATACCAGCCGATACTTGTGTGTTAGAAGTATCTTATTCAGGTTATCAATCCGATTATTTAAGGCTTGATGCCGAAAAAATCAAGAACCCAATTGTTTTTGGCCTCCTTCCAGCCCTTAACAGTTTAAATGAAGTTACTATTGCAGGTAAAAAAAGCGGTGTAATGAATACCGATACCAAAAAGATAGGTGTATTGCAATTAACTCCTGCCGATTTGGATAAGCTGCCAAGCCTGGGTGAAAAGGATGTAATGCGGGCTTTTCAACTAATGCCTGGTGTGAGCGGTACTAATGAGTCATCATCAGGCGCTTATGTAAGAGGAGGAACGCCAGACCAAAACCTGGTAGTTTTTGACGGCTTTACAGTTTACCAGGTTGATCACATGTATGGTTTTTTCAGTGCCTTTAATAGCAATGCTGTAAAGGACGTGCTTTTATATAAAGGAGGATTTTCATCAGTGTACGGTGGCCGTCTTTCAAGCGTAACGGAAATCAATGGCAAGGACGCAAACCGGAATGAAACTAATTTCGGCGTTGATTTAAGTTTGTTAAGCGTAAATGTATTTGGCGAAACACCAATTAATGATAAGTCATCAGTATTGGTTGCATTCCGCCGGTCATATCAGGGGCCTTTATACAATAAAATATTCAAGCAGTTTAATACATCTACCGTTTCCAGCGGCCCCGGAGGAGGACGAGGCCGTGGTTTTGGAATGCAAACTACTCCTGCATCTCATTTTTATGACGCCGACATCCGGTATTCTTATCACCCTGATGTAAATAACTCCTTCACGTGGAGTTTTTACTCCGGGACAGATAAAACGGATAATAGCCGCGATTTGAACTTGCCAGCATTTATAAGTTCAAATCTTAGTAATATGAAAATCATTGATTATACGAAATATGGTAACCTGGGAAGCAGTATTAAGTGGTTCAGGCAATGGAATAAGCAGTTACATTCAAACACCTATGTTACCTATTCGTCCTATTTTAATGACCGGAACCGTTCAAACACAGGTACCAGTACGACTAATAATGTAGCAACAAATTTCAGTACCGGTACGGTTGAGAATAACGACCTGAAAGATGTAGGGGTAAAATCAGAATGGGAATGGGAGATGAGCAACAAATTTAAATTATTGTTTGGAGGGTTTGGTACATACGAAAAGATAAATTATGAGTATATACAAAATGATACCAGTACATTGGTTAGCCAGCATAACCAGACATTTTTGGGCGGTGGTTATGCAGAACTGGAAATTGACCCCAATCATAAACTGCATTTGCAGCCTGGCTTGCGCAGTACCTGGTTTCAGGCCACTGGCAAAGAATATCTTGAACCCCGGTTTTCTGCAAGTTATGTGCTGAGTGATCATTATACGCTTAAAGCTGCAACGGGCCAGTTTTATCAGTTTATAAATGAAGTAACGCGCGAGGATGTTTTAAATGGCAACCGTAATTTTTGGGTAATATCAAATAACAGCAATATTCCTGTAGGTATGTCAAGGCATTATATGGGAGGCATCAGTTATGAAAATGATCAGGTGCTTGTTGATGTGGAGGGGTATTATAAAACCCTTGACGGATTAACCCAATATTCTATCGACCAGACTAGCTCGGTTAGGAACGGTCCTGTAACTGTCAACCAAAATTTTTATAACGGATCAGGACGTGCAGACGGAGTTGAGGTTCTAATACAGAAAAAAATGGGTCGGTATACTGGCTGGATAAGCTATACACTTGCCAATGCGCAAAATAAATTTGCGGTATATGGCAATACCTATATCCCGGCTGATCAGGATATCAGGCACGAATTTAAATCCATTAACATGTATCATTATAACCGGTGGAACTTTTCAGCCGTGTTTATATTCAGTACAGGCCATCCATATACAGTGCCTTTGTCTACTTATACAATTACTAATCCTGATGGCGGCACATCAACGTCATTTACTGTAGGAGGCAAAAATGCGGAGCGTCTTCCGGATTATCACCGGCTTGACCTTTCTGCCACTTATGACTTGCTTAAAATAAGCGGAAATAAAGTTGGCAGCATTGGCCTGTCTCTTTTTAATGTATATAATCATGCAAATATCTGGTATCGCGAATATCAGCTACAAAACAATGCCGCTGTTACTACAGACGTAAAATACCTGGGTTTTACACCAAACATTACATTTAGCTTAAGATGGAAATAAAAAAATATATAACCAAACTAATATGCAGCATGGCAATATTAACAGTGCTGGCATCATGCAAAAAGCAAAATATAGACACTAGCTTAGTTAATTTACCAGTTGTAGAAGCTTATCTTATACCGGGACAATTGGTTACAGTAAAGTTATATAAACAAAAACAACTGACAGATACGGCTACATACGGCAGCCCAATTACCGGCCAGCAGGTTTATATTTCAGACGGAAGTAAAAATGTTTTACTAACAGAAAGTTCATCAGGCACTTATACGTATAATGATCAAAGCTTTTTGGTAACCGGTAAAACATATACTTTACAGTTTAACTATTTAAGCTATGCGGTTTCTGCGCAAACGGTTATACCATCCAAACCAACAAATTTTGCTCTTAACGATACCAGCATATATATATCAACATCATCCAGAACTGCTGCCAGTCCAATCGATACATTTGCCAATTTAACCTGGAGTAATCCCGGGTTATTAAACCATATAATTGTTTTCAAAAACTTAACCGGCAAGAATTTGCCTTTAGGAAATTTTTCACCTACTAATTCGAGTGTGCAAATAAACGCCAATCAAACAGCTGCTTATTATATAACCGAAAACACTTTTCACTATTATGCCTATTATAAAATAACGTTATACACCGTAAACCAGGAGTATATTAATTTTTTAACAAGCAATACCAACAGTACCAGCAGCGGTTCTACTTCTCAAACATTGACTAATACGTTTACCAATATAGTTAATGGTTATGGTATTTTTACAGGGATGCAGGCGGCCGACAATATATTATACATTAATGTTCACCCGTCATAATTTATGCTTGTCACCTTTAAATGTTCTTTAATTAAATAGATCCTGTAATTCGTTTATCTTTTTACTTTCATTTTCTTCCCTTTATCAAATAAAGCGATATTGCATGATGGCGTGTAAATGGATTGCTTTATGGATGGGTGTAATTTGCTTTTGTAGCCATGCTACCGCTCAAAAGGTGCTGAGGCCATTTCCCCGGCATGTAAAATATTTTAATGGCACCATCAAACCTAACGCTGTTTCACAGGCCGAAATGGATAAACAGGTGTGTGATTTTTACAGGCAATGGAAAGCAAAGTTTGTAAAAAGTATACCTAAAAAACCTGAGAGTTATATTTGGTTTCAGAATATAGGCAATAAGCAATGCGTATCTGAAGGGCAGGGGTATGGTATGACCATCGTTGCCATAATGGCCGGATACGATGCGTCCGCACAGGTTACTTATGATAATTTGTTTCATTATTACCAGGCGCACCCCAGTGGCAAAAGCAGGTATTTGATGGCGTGGGCCC
>JAQBOY010000155.1 GCA_028287805.1 Mucilaginibacter sp. | reverse complement strand
TTAGGACCTAAAAAAAGGTTACAACGTATGCTGGACGAGTTAAAAGAAGAAGGATCAGACATTACGCCAGAACAACTAAAAAGTATATACGGGCCGGCCGGCTTAGATATTGGCTCCGAAACTTCTGATGAAATAGCTTTATCTATTCTTGCAGAAATGCAGGCTGTGCTGAAAAAAAGGAACGGCGCTTCATTACGTGAAAAAGCCGTTATTCATAACCGTAATGCGGAACAGATTATTCAACAGGAGCTTACCGGTACAAATTTAAACCCGGTAAACTCATGACCGGTGTAATTATATTGGCTGCCGGTTCATCCAGCCGGTTAGGAAAGCCCAAGCAAAACCTGGTTTTCCAGGGCCAAACGCTGCTGCAAAAAGCTATTCAAAATGCATTAAATTCGGTTTGCGAAAACGTGATCGTAGTATTGGGCGCCAATGCGGAAATGATACAACCTACCCTAACCAACCAACCCGTTCCTGTTATCTATAACCCGGACTGGCAGGAAGGTATGGCCTCATCTATACGGCACGGCATTGCTGAATTACAACAAAGTATACCAACAACTACAGCAGCTATCCTGATGCTTTGCGACCAGCCTTTTGCCGATGCTGCTATTATTAATCAATTAGTACAAAAGAAGTCGGCCAGTCCAAAAAGTATTATCGCCAGCGCCTATGATGGTACCATAGGTGTGCCGGCACTGTTTGATCAATCATTTTTTTCTGAATTACTGCAATTAACAGGCAATGAGGGCGCAAAAAAATTATTGTTAAAATATGCAGATGAAGTTGTTACTATACCTTTTCTTTTAGGTGATATTGATATTGATACAGTAGATGATTATGAGCGGCTGGGACATTGAACATAGCTGAGTTGGTTATTTAATATAAATAAGATAGAAGTTTGATTTACCCTATGCTTCTTCTAATACTAACGGTTGAGTGTTTTTATTCTTTATTCTGGAAACAGCAAACATAATTAAGGCTGAAAGCAAGATTAAAATTAAATAGCTATAGCCAAGATTACGCCCATCTTTAGCAGGAATAAGATAAACAATTCCATAACTTAAAAAGGAGATGATAACGTAAGTGATCCCCCCGGTAAGCCCGGATGCAATGCCTGCGTTTTTAGGAAACTTGCCCAGGCAATAGGTAAAGTAGTTATTATAAGTAAAACCTGCCCCCGCATGAATAATAAAGGCAAAGAAGATCATTGTGTATAAATTGGTTATCCAATGCAAGCTCACCAGCATGGCCATTACAAATACAAACTGCATAATGATATTGATCACCAGTCGTTTAAAGAACGGACGATTGATTGTTACCTTGCCAATAAAACCGCCCAACATCCAGGCAAAGCCGAGAACCAATGAGCTGTTTCCGGCTATTACAGGAGATAAATGAAGCTTATGTTCTATAATAAAAGGGCCGGTCATATTGTAAATCATCACCATGCAATAAGTCAAACCCAGTATAATAATACCCAGGCTAAAGCTTGCCGTTGTAATCATTTCTTTATAAATATTTACAATCTTTTGCAGCTGAAAGTCTGTAACATGGACCAATGTTTCACCACTGTAAATAAGTTCAAGAATAAATAACACGATTGCCAGCCCGGCTAAAAAATAAAAATTGGATTCCCAACCAAAACTGTTTTGCAGGTAACCTCCTATAAACGGCGCTACAATAGGCCCTGTTGACCATATGATTGAAAATAAACTTAAATAATGCTTTAATTGATCGCCGGAAAACAAATCAACAAAATATGCTCGTTTTGCCACAATTATTACCCCAACGGTAATGCCGTGAATGATTCGCATCAGGTAAATGAGGTACATATTATGGGTTGTAGCAATAACTATACTCGCAAGGGCAAAAACAACCAAAGCAAACAGACTCGCTTTATATCTTCCGAAACTATCTAAAAAGCTACCTACAAATAATTGCGAAACGCCATAACTTATTAAAAACAAGCTTAATGTAAGCTGCACCTCAATGCTGCCTACATGCAGATTGCCCGCCATAGCAGGGAGTGACGGGATATAAATATCTGTAGCAAAACCAGATAAGGGGAGTAAAGCAAATGCCAGAATAGTTGCAATGCCTTGATGTTTTTCCTTCATAAACGGTGCAAAACTACCACTTATCTATAAAAAACCAGTTTTAAAAAAACATCTGTTTGTAAAAGTGTTTCTCTATTGAACATTTTTATAATATAACATATTGATCTTAATCATGTTATATTTTCACTTCATTTAGTACTTAATTCAGCTTTCCAACTTTCAAAACTGGTAGCTGTAATACGCTCACCGGTAATACCATTACTTTCATCGCTGGATAAAAAAACTATGGGTTCACCCATTATATCAGGACTTAATAATTGAATTTTCCCTTTAATTTCAGCTTTGAATTCGTCCGGTATCATTCCCGTTTCTGTTGCCCCACCCGGTAAAAGCATATTTACATCTATATGGTACGCTTTAAGGTCTTCGGCCATAATGATTGATAATGATTCTGCTCCGGCTCTTGACGGCCCATATGGAATAAACCCCTTGCGCTTCATGGTTTCATGATTCATCGAAATATTTACAATTTTCCCTTTGCCCTGTTCTATAAAAAGCGGAGCGAATGCTTTGGCTACTAAAAAATAGCCTGTCAGATTGATATCGATCAGATCTCTGAAACCACTGGCACTTACTTTAAAAAATGGTTGTGCATCAGTAAGAAAAGCCGGATTAACCGTACGCATACCAATCCCGGCATTGTTTACCAATAGGTCAAGTCTTCCCCATTGTTCTTTTACCCAACTCACCGTTTCTTGTATAGACTGCTCGCTCCTTACATCCATTTGCAACGCGTAGGCATCAATTTGCGCGCTTTGTAAACTATTGAGCGCCTTATTTAATTTATCGCCGCCACGGGCGGTGATAATTACAGAGGCACCTGCGTTGCCTAACGCCTTTGCCATAGCAAAGCCTAACCCGCTTGATGCCCCTGTTATCAGTACCTTTTTTCCTTTTAGCCCGGTATTTTTCATTATTATAATGACATGGCTATAACTTATTAATCCATTTAGCTTCTGTCCACCAGTTTCCGGCTGCTTTCGCTGTAACGGTCGCCAGTATCCGGATATTTAGCCAGTAATTCTTCGATGTTTTTAAAATCCCCGGCATTAAGTTCTATATCTACACTGCCTGCATTTTCTTCCAGGTATTTGCGTTTTTTAGTACCCGGAATAGGAATAATATGTTCGCCCTGCGCCAGTACCCATGCTAAAGCCAGTTGTGCAGGCGTACATTTTTTTTGTGCAGCTAACTCCGCAAAGCCTGCTGTTAGCTTGCTATTATTATCCTGGTGTTCCTGCTGGTAACGGGGCAGGCCTCTGCGAAAATCATCCTTGGGCAAATCATTTGTGTTTAAAGTATTGGTCACCAAACCCCTGGCCAGCGGACTAAAGGGAACAAAACTAATACCTAACTCCTTGCAAAGTGGTAATACATTTTGTTCCGGCTCTCGGGTTAACAAGGAATATTCGCTCTGCAACGCGCTGATAGGATGTACGGCATGTGCTTTACGAACTGAATTAGCTGATGCTTCAGATAAGCCCAAATACCGCACCTTTCCTTGTTTAACCAACTCAGCCATAGCGCCTACCATTTCTTCTACTGGTACGTTCGGGTCAATACGGTGGGCATAATACAAATCAATAACATCAATCTTAAGGCGTTTTAAACTCGCTTCAACTGCCGTTTTCATATAAGCAGGTGAACCGTTAAAAGACATTCCTTTGCCGTCGGCATTGTTTGTAAAACCAAATTTGGTGGCTATAAAAATTTTATCCCGGTTAGGAACCAATACTTGCGATATCAGTTCTTCATTTTTACCACTACCGTACACATCTGCCGTATCCCAGAAATTTATTCCTAAATCCAATGCCCGGTGCAACGTAGCTATTGATTCTTCATCATTTGGTACTCCATAAGCATGGCTCATGCTCATACAGCCAAGGCCTATTGCTGAAAGCTGCTGACCTGTATTTCCTAATATTCTATATTTCATTATTTATTAACTTATTGTAATTTGACTTATTGTGACCAACATCTAATGGAAGTCCTACGGCTACAGATCAAAATCAATACGATTCATACGGTGTAACAATTCATCCAGAGAGAGTTGGCCCGGCCAATGATACAATTTTTCCGTTTATATTATTTTTAGCAGGTATACCGTTTTTTATTTTTTGACGCTCCTTTTACAATATAAAAGGTACAGGGGCAGTCTTCGAAACTGATCATATTACTTCTTTAATATGCTTATAGTTTGATTTAATAGTATCCCACACTTCACCCATCTGCCCATTAAGCATCAATTTAGACATGGCCAATGACATGCCTTTCATCTGTTCAAATTCAATCTTAGGCGGCATGGCCAACGCGTTAGGATCAGTCATGATATCAAGCAGTACCGGGCCGTTATATTCCAGCGCCTCGCGTAGTGCCTGTTCTACCTCATCCGGATCATTTACTTTAATACCTTTTATGCCCATAGCCTGTGCCACTATAGCAAAATCGGGGTTATACATATCTGTTTGCCAGTCGGGCAAACCAGCCACTTCCATTTCAAGTTTTACCATGCCCAGTGAACGGTTATTGAATATCACAATTTTAATGGGCAGTTTATACTGTGCTATTGTAGCCAGGTCTCCCAGCAGCATAGATATACCACCATCCCCGGCAAGTGCTATCACTTGCCTGTCGGGACAAGCCAGTGCAGCGCCGATAGCATGCGGCATAGCATTAGCCATAGAGCCATGATTAAAGGAGCCAAGCATTTTGCGTTGTCCTGTACCATTGATATATCGCGCACCCCAAACACAGCACATACCTGTATCCACTGTAAATATGGCGTCGTTATTCGCCAGCTTATCCAAAACATTGGTCACAAATTCGGGATGAATGTTATCTTTTATACCCCGGTCATCTACATAGGTTTGCATCTGATCTTTAACATGCGCATAAAATTTGAGCTGAACCTGTAAAAAGCTATCGTCTGTTTTTTGAGTTATTAGTGGTAATAATGCTTGCAATGTATCTTCAATGCTACCACATAAACCTATATCTACCTTTGCACGGCGGCCTATGCGCTCTGGTTTTGTATCAATCTGCACTATTTTACAATCCTGCGGCATAAACTGTTCGTAGGGAAAATCTGTACCTAATAAGATCAATAAGTCCGAATCATGCATACTATGATAAGCTGATGGCAGGCCCAGCAAACCAGTCATACCTACTTCATTAGGATTATTATGCTGTATACTCATTTTACCCCGGAAAGAGTAGCCTACGGTTGCGTGTATCCGTTGTGATAATTCTACCACCTCGTCATGTGCATTGGCACAGCCTATACCACAAAAAATGGTTATTCTTTCATGCGAATTAATCAAAGCGGCCAGATTATGCAAATCGCGGTAGGCCGGTCTAATCATCGGATCAGGCGGATAGTTGCTGATAGAGGTTGATATCTCAACAGCATCCATTTTGGTTAAATCGCCGGGCAACCCAACAACAGATACACCTTTTTTGCTTAATGCGTATTGTATCCCGGCTTGCAACATCCGGGGTAACTGGGTAGGTGTGTTTGCTATCTGGTTGTAATAGCTGCAATCATCAAAAAGCTTAATGGTATTGGTTTCCTGAAAATATCCCGTACCAAACTCATTAGTGGCAACGGTAGAGGCAATAGCGATAACCGGTGTACCTGCACGGTGGGCATCATATAACCCGTTGATCAGGTGTACGTGGCCCGGACCGCTGCTACCTGCACAGCAGGCTAAACCCAGTAATTGTGATTCAGCAGCAGCAGCAAAAGCTCCGGCTTCTTCGTGACGCATATGAATCCATTGAATTTTATTATCACTGCGCCTTACGGCGTCATTCACTTCATTTAAACTATCGCCTGTTAC
>JAQBOY010000095.1 GCA_028287805.1 Mucilaginibacter sp. | reverse complement strand
TACACCTTTAAATGTAGGCAGCTATACAGGTTTGATCATGATTGTGGGTATCATAGGCGAAAATGCCATATTCACCTTTCTGCAATTTAAAGAAAGCGCGCTGAATAAATCAGTTGATGAAGCTATTATCTATTCTATCTCTACCCGTTTGAGGCCTAAATTGATGACGGCTTTAGGCGGAATAATCGCGTTGATGCCTTTAGCATTAGGTATTGGTGCAGGTGCCCAGTTACACCAGCCCTTAGCCATTGCGGTTATTGGAGGATTTTTAGTGGCGATGCCTTTATTACTTATTGTTTTACCAAGCATGATGCGAATTTTATATCGCAACAGCAATGTAAATCCACCAAACGGGTTAAATGAAAGTGAACCTGCCTAATACAGGTTTCATACAGAATTATAAAAGACATTTAAAGCAAAATTTACAAAATGAAAAAAGTCCTATTAACGCTAACCGGGTTGCTTTTAATAAGCCTAACCCCTAATGTGCTGCACGCGCAAACTTATGTATTAGATAAAACTATTGACCTGCCTGGTGACGGTGGTTATGATTACCTTTCTATTGATAAGGTAAATCGTCATTTATATGTTTCGCATGGTACTACGGTACATGTACTTGATATGGCTACCGAGCAGCCCATAGGTATAATAGACAACATGAAGGGTGTGCATGGTATCGCCATTGACAATAAAGCCAACCGTGGTTTTATCAGTGATGGAAAGGCAAACGCTGTTGTAGCATTTGACCTTAAAACATTAAAAACATTGGCTACTATACCGCTTGATGGCAAGGGCCCGGATGCTATTATGTATGATCCTTTTTCTGACCGTATTTTTACTTTCAATGGTGATAGCAATAACTCATCTGTTGTTGATCCTAATACATTAAAACAAGTTGGAACGGTTGATGCGGGGGGAGCACCTGAATTTGCAGTATCAAACGGTAAGGGACTTATCTATAATAACCTGGAAGATAAAAACAGCCTTAACGTAATTGACGCTAAAGCTTTAAAAGTTATAAAAAATTATCCTTTAGCACCCGGCGGAGGTCCTACTGGCTTAGCTTTGGATGATAAAAATCACCGTATATTTTCGGTATGCCGCGAAAACAAAGGAATGGAAGTATTAAATATTACCACAGGTAAAGTTATTGCTACCGTGCCTATTGGAGCAGGCGTTGATGCTGTAGCTTATGACCCGGCAACCAAATTAATATTTTGCTCAAACGGCGATGGAACCACTACCATTATTAAACAGGAATCTGCCGATAAATACACCGTTGTTCAAACCTTAAAAACACAAAACCGTGCAAAAACACTGGCTTTAGATGATAAAACACATAAAATATATTTAAGTGTGGCAACATATGAAGGCGGTACCCGTAAAACAGTACCTAATACATTTAAAGTATTGGTTTACAAGCAACAATAAAATAGTAGCTTAAAATTTCAATTTTTATATTTATTATTGGGATTAACTTATTTAAATGTAAGTTAAATAATAAAAAAAACCCTTATTAAATATATATTGTTGACTTTTAAAAAAGTTATGGCAAAAAAAACAGATTTCATTTATTCGCAGGTTTCTGAACCTCACCGTACACGTACTAAACAAATTTTAAAGCAGTTTCCAAATTTGAGAAACCTGATAGGCAAAAATCCTAACACCATTTTTGCCATAATTGGTTTAGTTGCATTTCAAATTACCCTGGCTTGGTTTTTACGTGATCAATCCTGGTGGTGGATATTTGGCGCTGCTTATTTATTAGGTGCATTTGCCGATCATGCTTTGTTTGTAATGATACATGAATGCGCACACCAGCTATTATTTAAAAATCGTTCGGCTAACCGCTGGGCAGGCATATTTGCCAACATGCCTCAAATTTTCCCAAGCTCTATTTCTTTTGAACGCTATCATATTAAGCATCATTCTTTTCAAGGGATACATGAACTGGATGCCGATTTGCCAAACAAATGGGAAGCCAAACTTATTAACAATTCTTTTTTAGGTAAGGCTTTATGGTTGTTGTTTTTCCCGGTATTTCAGCTTTTTCGTTTATCGCGGTTAAGGGAAATTCAAACATTTGATATTTGGATAGTAATCAATTTAGTGGTGCAAATTGTATTTACCACTGCTATATGGTACTTTATGGGGTGGCACTCTATCGCCTTTTTGTTGTTAAGTTTTTCTTTCTCGGTAGGGTTGCACCCGCTTGGCGCACGCTGGATACAGGAGCATTACTTAACCCATAGCGTAGAACAGGAAACTTATAGCTACTATGGTGGTTTAAACCTGGTTGCCTTTAATGTAGGCTTTCATAATGAGCACCATGATTTTCCTTCCATCCCATGGAACAAATTACCTCAGATTAAAAAAACTGCTCCTGAATATTATGATACTTTATATTATCATAAATCATGGACCAAGTTATTTTTCCGCTTTTTGTTTGACCGTGAAATATCCCTATTTAACAGGATATTAAGAAAGGAAAGAGGCAAGGTTGCCCTTACTGATGTTTCTAAACCGGATGCGGAAATGCAATTACATTAATCATAGAAAAGGGCTTCAAAAGAGCCCTTTTTTGTTGAATATTGTGTGAACTATGATTTATAGATTATATGATTAACCTCTGCAAATCAATAATATAATACTATATGAGTAAATTTGCCGTTTATTAAATAATTGCTAATGCCCCGGGTTAAAAAACGAAATATACTACTCCTCATAATTGTTGTCCTGTTTGGCGCCTCCTATGCCAGGCATAAAATAGTTGTAAAAGAATTTTTAATAACAGGCACTTTGCAGGATAAACAGGCAAATGAAGCATCGGGTATTGCGGCATCGGGTATGTTCAAAGACATTTACTATGTACATAATGATAGCGGTGATACGAGCCGCTTTTTTTCCATCACCCCTGATGGTAAAACAAAAAGCATCATTTATTATAATGGTGACCCGAAAGAAAGATTAGGTGTAAATGATTGTGAAGATATAGCCGTCGGCCCCGGCCCGGCAGCAGGTAAAAGTTATGTTTACATAGGTGATATTGGTGATAATTTTGGTGGCAGGCCCTGTATTACCATTTACAGGATAGAAGAGAAAGCAACGTGGGCAAAAGACAGTTTAATAAAAGCCAACGCAATTCCCCTGCATTTAAAATACCCTGACGGACCAAAGGATGCGGAAACATTAATGATAGACCCGGTTAAAAAATTGATTTGTATTGTTTCCAAACGGAGAGATACGGTAGCTGTATACACTACGCCATTAGCTTATAAAGCTAATGATACCCTGGTTTTAACTAAGCGTTGTAAACTGTTTTTTGAAGGTGTTAAACCCTTTAAATGGATAACTGCCGGCGATATATCAAAGGACGGACAACAAATACTGCTAAAAAGCTATGAAAAGGTTTATTACTGGCATCGTACAGGGAATGAACCTATTTGGCAAACCATGCAAAAGAAGCCATTTGAGCCAAATTATAAAGTAGAAAAACAAGGCGAAGCTATAGGCTTTACACCTGATGGCAAAGGATATTATACAGTAAGTGAAGGTGTATTTTCGCCTATTTATTATTATAAAGTTCCGGGTTAATCATTTACAGGCAGTGTAAAATTAACATATACTTTTTTATAAGTTAAAGTATAATGTATTTTTTATATAAATAAATACATACTTTTAATAATAAAAAAATAAAATCTCATTTATGAAAACCAAATTTTTTTCAATCGTTACATTGCTGATATGCAGCGCGATGATCTGCTTTGCTGTTATTACAGATTTAACAGGCAAATGGACCGGAACCGTTAAAATTCAGGATGGCAATGATTTTCCACTTACCTATGTATTTAAAACTGATGGTAATAACCTAACCGGTTCATTACAGTCACCACAGGGCGAATTGCCTATAACTGATGGCAAAATAAATGGCAGTAACTTTTCCTTTAAGCTTGATTTTAATGGAACACCTATTGTAAATACCGGTAAATATTATGGCGATTCTATTGCCATAGAGGCAGAAATAAACGGCAACAAACTTCACACCGTGCTTAAGCGCACAAACAACTAACGTAAATTATCTTATTTATTACTTATACAGCCTTTCCTTACAGGAAGGGCTTTTTACTTTATAATGATTTTAGTTTTAAGTTGCTGCCTTAACTTTACACAGCTAATTTAAATATATGAAAATAGAGATTTGGTCTGATGTGATGTGCCCGTTTTGCTACATTGGCAAACGCAGGTTTGAAAATGCTTTACAGCACTTTACGCATAAAAATGATGTGGAAATTGAATGGAAAAGCTTCCAGCTAAATCCTAATCTTAAAACGGACCCTGCAATTAATATTACCCAATACCTGGCTGACGTTAAAGGCTGGACAACAGAGTACGCGCAACAATTAAATGACCGGGTAACTGAAATGGCTGCAGGCGAAGGTTTAACTTATGATTTTGAGAAGGCGGTTGTTGCCAATAGTTTTGATGCACATAGATTAGCGCACCTTGCCAAAAAACATGGTTTGGGCGACCAGGCCGAAGAAGCTTTATTCAAAGCATACTTTACGGAAGGTAAAAACATTGCGGATCATGGTGACTTAACTGAATTAGGTATGAGCATTGGCCTGGAAGAAAATGAAATAAAACACACACTGGAAAGTGATACTTATGCGGGCGATGTAAAACATGATATAGCCGAAGCCGGTTATTTAGGTATAAGCGGCGTTCCATTTTTTGTAATGAATGGCAAATACGCCGTATCCGGCGCGCAAATGGTACCTGTATTTTTAGAAACGCTTGAAAAATCATACAGCGAATGGCAAAAAGAAAAGCCTACATTAACTGTTATTGAAGGCGATAGCTGTTCGACAGATGGAAATTGCTGAACAAGTATAGGTAGCTTTTAAAATAAAAACTACGCTTCGCTCAAATCAGTTGAATCCGGGTTTAAAATGTATTCGAATTTTTCAAATCCATTATGAAAAATAAACTTTAAACGTGATACAGGTATATCAATATCTAAAGACATAGCTGCTAATGTTTCAGGTAAGTTATCTCTGATTATTTTTAAATCAGTAACCGATGGCATATCGATGTAAATATCGTTATCAAGGGCCTTAACTTTCCATCCGGGCAGGTTGGCATTTTGCATAATCTCCAGCCATTTTTGCTGATAAGCGTTCATATATATTTCTTTATGCTAATAAAGGAATTAGACCGCTAATGGTTTTATCAAATTATTGTTAGGCTGCTTTTGCCAGCTTACCAATAGTAAGCCCTTGTACAATTATAGAAAATATAACAATGATATAAGTGATGAGCACAAACTCGTCATGATACATGGATTGAGGCAGGGATAATGCTAATGCTACAGATATGCCTCCCCTTAAACCACCCCAGGTTAACAGGATAACAGCATTTTTTTCGAACTTCATCCACATTTTCAGAAATAATACAGGAACTATTATAGATACGTAACGTGCTAATAGTACCAAAGCTATCATAACACCACCTATCAGCATAACCGTTAAATTCACTTTTATAACCAGCATTTCCAATCCAATCAAAAGAAACAGGACGGCATTAAATATTTCATCTAACAGATCCCAGAACTTACCCAGGTAATCTCTGGAAATATCTGATAACCCCTCACCTTTTCCTTTGGTACCCAATACTATACCCGCAACAATAATAGCCAGCGGAGCAGACAAATGCATATCATCTGCCAGTGCATAACCGCACATCACTACAGTTAGTGTTATCAAAACCTCAACACGATAATTATCTATCGACCGGATCAACAAATAAGCGACGTAGCCCAGTATTGCGCCAAATAATAATCCGCCGCCTGCTTCTTTCAAAAAAAGTATTGCCGTGCCGGATACAGAAAATTCACCCGCCCCATTTACAGCCACCTCCATTATAGTTAAAAAAACAACCACCCCTACTCCGTCATTAAAAAGCGATTCCCCGGCAATTTTTAATTCTAATGATTTAGGTATCCCGGCCTCTTTAAGTATGCCCATTACTGCAATTGGATCTGTAGGGGAAATTAAACCACCAAATAAAAGGCAATAAATATAAGGCACTGGTAAATTGAATACCTGAAACAGGTAGTAAGCCATTATACTTACCAAAAAGGTAGAAATAAAGATACCAATAGTAGCCAGCAGGAGTACCGGCCATTTTTCTTTGTTTAATTTATTGGCATCTATATGTAATGCGCCCGCAAATAATAAAAAGCTCAGCATTATTTTCATTAACACCTGCTCAAAATTAATGTGGGATACCAATACCAGCGCCTTTGATGATAATGATGGCATAGAATTACCTATGATAACGATGAGGATAGATGACAACAATGAAAGCACCATGATGCCAATTGTGGGTGGCCATTTTATCCAGCGATCATTTACGTAGGCAAAAATGGCAGCTAAAAATACAAGGACAGATATGATTTGATAAATAGCCAACTGTATAACTTTAAAATTTTCTAATTAATATATCAACCAATATATGATTGAAGGATATAATTCGTTTGTTTGAAATATACTGCTAATATTTGAATTATATTCTGGCTATGTGATAAAATTATTATTTGAAACCTTATTAATTTATTAATTTAAAGTCATATAAAACAACATTAATATGATTTTGTACAATAATAATGGGCATTATATAGTATATATAATACCTTTGTCACAATTAAATGGATACCGTAAACAGCACACCCCCTTCAATAAATAAAAAAAGCGCCGGATTTAAAAAGCGTGTAACTGACTTTTTTATCAGCTTGTACAGGATCCACCTGTTCATTCTCCGTTTTTTTAAGGAAGCATTTTTACCTCCTTTTGAGCTTAAAGAAATAATGCGGCAATGTTATGAGGTTGGCGTACGCTCATTTACCTTAATATCATTAACCGGTTTTATTGTAGGTGTTATTTTCACCAAGCAATCCCGCCCATCGCTATTACAATTTGGTGCATCTTCATGGTTACCCTCATTGGTATCCATTGCTATTATGCGCGCGCTGGCGCCTTTGGTAACCGCATTGATTGCTGCCGGTAAGGTTGGTTCGAGCATTGGTGCAGAGCTGGGCTCCATGCGGGTAACCGAGCAAATAGACGCCATGGAGGTATCAGGTACAAAACCGTTTAAATTTTTAGTATGCACACGGGTAATTGCAACTACGTTAACTATTCCAATTTTAGCCACCT
>JAQBOY010000477.1 GCA_028287805.1 Mucilaginibacter sp. | reverse complement strand
TAGGTTTTTATTTTTTAAAAAAATACAATAGTAGCTGGATCAGGGTATTTTGGAATGCCTTGTATATAACAATTGTTAGCTTGTTAATTTTGATTGGTGTTTACGATTGGAGTAGCGGCCACACATTGTCTCCGGCCAAAGATATCTCAAGTACTTTCTATACCCTTTTAATTTCCCCCTTACTTTATACCACCTTATTGATAGTTAATAGAACATTAATGAAAATTGCAGAGAAATAATATATTTTTAAATTCATTTTTTTGTTTAAAAGATTCTTTAAGGCTCACATTGTCAGCCACATGAGATAAGAATTACCCACTATTGTCATTTAATACGTAATTTTATTAACTTTGCACCGCGAAAAAATCGCGATGGTCCCATAGCTCAGCTGGATAGAGCAACTGATTTCTAATCAGTAGGTCTCAAGTTCGAATCTTGATGGGATCACTTAAGGAAACGAACACATCAGTTCGTTTCCTTTTTTATGCTCATAAGAATCTATGGCAAGCTATTAACAAGCAACAAAAAGTGGTTCGAGATTTGCCGACTGTATTTTATACTGTTTTTAAATTTGGTCTATTTTGTTAATAAACGAGGGCTTTGGCTGGATTTTTCAAGGTTCGATTTCCACTTAAGGTACTATTAGTCATTTTATCTTTAGACCGTTTACTAAATTTCAATATAAGATAAGAAAATCTAAGATGATAGCGGCTTCGTCTTCTTTTTAGCACTAGGATGCACATCAGCCCGCCTTTTGCCAAACCGCTGTTATCGGTTCGTTGTTCTTTTTTCGTCATTTACATATTCCAAAATGTCACCTGTTTGGCAGTCTAATGCTTTACAAATTGCGTCTAAGGTGCTAAAACGAATTGCTTTCGCCTTTCCAGTCTTTAAGATAGAAAGGTTAGATAATGTCAAATCAACTCTTTCAGAAAGTTCATTCAGAGAAATTTTTCGCTTTGCCATCATCACATCTAAGTTTACAATAATTGGCATAGCTTAAATTGTTAAGTCATTTTCAGATTTCATATCTATGGCGTTTTGCAAGACTTTTTCAAATATTGCCGCAGCAGTTGCAACTACGATAGAAACAAAAGTAGTCACGATACAAATGGCAAGAAAACCCGCAGGGTCGTCCTTTTTATTATGGAATATCCTTATGTATAGTCCTGCCGTCACAATTAAAATACTTAGTGCGATTGCACAATACTTTATACTCTTTAAAGCCCTAACCGAATTTGATGAGAATACTTTATTTTGTCCGATATATCCAAGTAGTTTGAACGCCTTATACAGCGCAACAAAAAAAGCGATTGATGCTGCGTATCCATACAAGATGAACGGGTCAAAGTAAATGCTGAACAAGTCTAAGTTTGCGGCCCTTCCCTCGGTTAAGGGAACCCGAATCAAAATGGCAAGTGACACAATGCCGATAAGCACGATGACTGCCTGAAGAAATATTATTGAAATTCTTTTCATAATGATTTTAGAGTTTTAAATTATGCCATAAATATAATAAATATTTATTGATAAACAATAAATATTTATTATATTATAAAATATTGGAAAGTAGATATCTTTGTCTTATCAAAAGGGAATACGAAATGAATCAATTGGTGTGAAGCGACAACCAATAAACTGCGATACTACTATATTGTATCAGGTCTTTTTACACTTGCAATTGTCCTCAAAATATCCAGAAATTGGTTCGAACAAAATCCAGTTGGGTTCACAATAAAAGCTCCTTTAAATTATTTAGAGGAGTTTTTTGTTTTACAGAGCGTAAAACCCAATGTTATGGCTGAGTACAAAACCTTTGCCTGACACAAGACGAGCATCATCTAATGATACCTATGCAGCATAATTAGGTTACCTGCAAGGTTAAACTAAGAGATAATAATATTAAAAGCCATTGCAAACCTGATTAATTCTGAAAGACATTTTATCTGCAGCTTGGCTATAACGTTTTTCCTGTGATTATTAACCGTGTGCTGGGATATAAATAGCATTTCAGAAATGCTATAAGTACTATACCCGTCTGCAATTAATTTAATTATCTCTTTTTCGCGGCATGTCAATAAATTATATCGGGCATAGTTTTTTTCAATAAACTCATTCTGTTCGCCTAAATAATTTAATTTTTTTGCTGCATAGCTTGTATTGCTGACAGGTAGGGCTACATGCATAAGCTCATAATTCATGGGCTTATTGGAATTGGGATAAAGCCTGGTGTTGGTTAAATACCACTTGTAGTCAGTTGATGCATTAGGCCTTACTCGTTGAAAAAACGAATACTGCTTCGTATAATCCTCTTGCCGAATAAATTGATACAGTTCTGTTTTAATCACCGCAACTTCCTCTTTTGGGAAAAAAAGGTCAAAGTAAGCCGGTCCGAGTTCCTGTAATTCTTCTTTACTATGCTGAAGAATATCACAGCCCTGTTTATTCATATAGGTATTTGTCATGCTGCTGAAATCCTGAATCATCACGCTTCCGGGAATATAATCGATAATATCTTCAATAAGTAAGCTCTTTTTTTGAATAAGATTTCCGATATTAAAAATCGCAGCCTGAGTTTTAAGGCTCTCCTCAGTTTGTAAATATCCCTTAGCATTCATAACACAAAGATTAGGTGTTGATATGATTGATTGATTAGAATAAGGAACTGAAGAAGACGAACTCCTCATACAACAGGAAATGCAAATAAGAATACGGTAAATATAATTTATAATAAATTAATTACTAATTAAAAATTAATTTAAAGGTGATTTTTTAGGCGAATAGCGCAAATCATCATATTAACTTTCACCGGAATGAATTAAATGGCTACTTATAGCTATAGGTTATGTAGCTGGTGAATTTTATTTTTATATATATGAATTATGAATATGGGAGCGGTTCTTATTTGCCGGAAAGCAAATATACATCACTTTTTTTAGTGAAAGCCCTCCTTCAAATAACTAATTGCAAACCTATAACTAACCCGTAAACACCGTGTATTTAGAAAATCAAAACAGAGAAATCCAAAGTTTATCCGGCATTTTATACAAGGATAGAGTTATTTCAATTAATACGGAGTTCGCTGAAAATCCGATCCCAGAGTAAGCAACTAA
>JAQBOY010000470.1 GCA_028287805.1 Mucilaginibacter sp. | reverse complement strand
GTAGTTGTAAGTAATGTTAGGGTCAGTATAAATATTCGGATCTTAAATATCTTTTTCATTTGGTTGTTCTTTTTTCATTTGATTAAACTGTTCAATTATCATTAATTGCTGATTTAATACCTCGGTTTGTATTTGCAGGTTCCGGATCATTGCACGTAAAACCAGTTCCTGGTTAGGGCTGGTGGCTAAATCTTTATTCAATTTTTTATAAGTAGAATCCATCTTAGCAATTTCGGCGCTAAATTCTGAATACAACTGCGGATCAGATTTGGATAACGTTTTCAGCTCATTAAGCTTGTTTGATATAAGCGCTGTATAATGTACCCGCTGTTTAGCGTATTCCGGATTTATAGCAGCCAGGTTTATACCATTACTTTTTTCGCTTCGCAGATATAAAACGAAACTTATACTCATTACTATAATCACAGTTGCGGCTACCCGCAAAACAAAACCTATTGAAAAGGTTTTTTTTTCGTGTTTAGCGTTAAATTCGTTTGGTAGCTTATCTTCTATTCTGTTCCATAATCCTGCTCCCGGCTCCAAATCATCAAAATCTTCGCGGTTGGCTTTTATAAAATCTTCTAATCGCTTGCTCATAATATCCTTTCTTTCTTTTTTAATAGCTCGGCTAATTTTCTTTTTGCACGTAAAAATTGTGTTCTTGAAGTATTTTCAGTTATACCTAATATTTGCCCTATTTCTTCATGGTCATAACCTTCCAATAAATAAAGCGACAACACTACACGGTATCCTTCAGGCAACTCATTCATAGTTTCTTTTACCAGGGTTACCTTATATTGTATTTCCTCATCATCTTCGGCTACTTCGTCTGGTATGTTTTCTAAATCGCCGTCCTCAAATTCCGCCCATACTAATTTTCGTTTTCTTAATAAGTTAACCGACTTATTAACCACAATTTGTTTAAGCCATAAACCAAAAGTAGTTTCCTGCCTAAAGTCCTTCACTTTATTAAAAGCATCCAAAAAAGCTTCCTGTAAAACATCTTCCGCATCGCCAATATTGCCCACCACTCTAAAGGCGACATTCAGCATCGCTTTTGAGTATAACCGGTACAATTCATAACAGGCTTTTTTGCTTCCCTGCTTACATTCAACCACCAGATTGTAATGCTTGTCAATAAATACTGCTTCCAAATTTTTCAGCTTTCATGTTATATGACGCCATATTTTTCGCAGCGTTGCATGCACGATAAATATTTTTTGTCTGAACCACGATTGCTAATATTAAGGTAGTCAGAATTTTATTCAAATCTTAGGAGGTATGGTTAAGATAATTATCAACAGCAGTCACCGCGTTTTGATACCGCTGTTGCCCGGTACCGGTAATCAGCCTGTAGTTTGCCTTTAAAGCATCTAATTCTTTATACCAAACATCCATAAAATGTTCACGCAGTTTAGGGAAATCACGCAGAGGGTCTTCTTCCCAGGGGAGGTCAATATTTAATAGCAGGTACAGGTCATATGTATGTTTAGGCAATTCGTCCAGCACTTCCTGCGGGGATTGCCCAAAAGTATGGTCGCTCCATATTTTTACGGTAATAAATGTAGTATCGCAAATAAGTACGCGATTAGCCCTGGGCATTATTTCTTTTTCGAGTTCCAGCTGGCCCTTAAACATATTGATCTCATCCTGCCAGGTGGGCTTTTCAGTTAGTTTTTCACAATATCCACGCGCATATTCGGGTACCCAAACTGTATTATAATGTTTGGCCAGATAAGCAGACATGGTTGATTTTCCGGTTGATTCCGGACCAACAACAGCTATTTTTTTGATTTCGGATTTTTGCATTTATAATAAAATATAACAGGCCACACAAATTCGAAATTGAATAGCCTGATTTATGCCGTCTGCTTTTTATAATCTCTTTTCCAGTCAATATAACCTAACCACGCTATACCCACAAATACGGCATACATTGCCGCTGTAAGGTGCAGCCCTTTAAACAAGTATACACCCACATAAATAATATCAACAAATATCCATATCAGCCAGTTCTCCAATACCTTCCGGGCTAAAAAAAACTGGGCAACTAAACTGCAGGCAGTGCAAAAACTGTCAATATAAGGGTATGAAGCCGGTGTGTATTTTAGTACTGAACCTAATAAAAAAGTAAATACAATAATAGCTGATACAGCAAAAAGTATCTCCGTCTTTTTTATAAGGATAACCGGTGCTTTATCTTCGGTAGCGGGTTTTTTGCTCCAAAAATACCAGCCGTAAATATTTGTGGCTAAAAAATAGACTTGCAAGCCCATATCAGCATACAGCCTGCTGTTAAAAAAAATGAATATATAAATGCTTACGTTTATGATGGCTATGGGCCAGTTCCAGATAATGTTTTTTGCGGCAAGGTACACGCATAGCAAGCCTGTGATTACTCCAATTACTTCAAGCCATGACTGATCCTGCCACCAAGTTTGCAGCGCATGTATAATTCCCATTGGTCAAATATAGCAGATTGGGTTATAATTAAGTATTTTGGGCCTGGTTGTAAAGTTTTATCGAAGCTCGGGATCGAATATTCAACCATCGCTTAATCAACTATTCAACCTGTTTTTTTTTGGGGCAAAAGATTTAACGAGTAAAAACGAAAAAAAATATGTTTTATAAATTAAAACCGCTATTTTTATACCTGAGATTTAAACAAGCCCAAGGACCTCTTTTTTTTAATAAAAAGATACTTTGGGAATATACAAAAATTAATTGTTAATTTTTTTTGAAGAAAGCCGTTCCGTTCATAGTGGAACGGCTTTTGATTTTAGTGCACATCAGTTGGCACAGTGACATTTTTCTTAAATGGCTGCAGGTAGAGCAATGGTATTGAAAACAACATCACCATGCCCGAAATATAATAAGCATCTGAATAGGTTAACAGCAGGGTTTGTCTTGTTAAAGTCCCTTCAATAGCACCATAGGCCATATGTGTAGCATCAATCATTGATTTTCCTTTGGCTAAAAAAGCCTGTACATATTGATTAAAACGCTGTACAAATTCCGGATTATACGGATTAATGTTCGATAATAAGTTACTGCGGTGAAACCCTTCGCGAATATGAATAATGGTAGTTAAGGTGGCAATTCCAAATGAGCCACCTAACTGGCGCATCATATTGTTTAAGCCTGTTCCCTGGCCTAATTCAGGGCCTTTCAGGTCAGCAATGGCTAAGGTAGTTAGAGGCACAAACAATAATGCCATACCAACTCCACGAATAACCAGAGGCCAAAAGAAATCGCCTGTGCCGGATTGAAGCGTTGATTTACTCAACATAGTAGTAAATACAAAGAACAAAAACATGCCTATTGTAGCCATAAACTGAGCGGGTATACCCTTATTAAGCATCTTACCAATAAATGGCATCATAATAATGGTACATAATCCTCCAGGAAATAAAATTTCGCCCGTTTGCTGTGCGGTGAAGCCCAGCAGGTTTTGACAAAAAATGGGGAATACGAATACAGAGCCGTATAAACCAAAACCTAAAACAAAAGAGGTAAACATACCCACGCTAAAACTTCGGTGCCGCATAATACTAAAGTTTACTATAGGATAATCAATACTCAGCTCGCGCCAGATGAACAGTAGTAAACCCAGTATTGCTGTAATAGTAAGTACCAAAATGTATGTTTTAGCAAACCAGTCTTCCGATTCACCTTTTTCTAATATGGTTTGTAAACTACCAACAGCTATTGCTAATAATGCTATGCCCCACCAGTCAACGGGGCGTCCTTTTTCCTCCTTGGGCGTTTTATTAACAAAGGTGTAAGTTAAAAAGGCAGCTATTGCTCCAACCGGAATGTTTACATAAAATATCCATCGCCATGAGGCGTGGTCAGTAATGTATCCACCAATAGTTGGTCCTACAGTTGGACCCACAACGGCGCCTAAGCCAAATAAGGCGGTTGCTGTACCTACCTGCTCACGGGGCCAGGTTTCAATTAATATAGCTTGCGCCGTAGATATTAAACCACCACCGGCAATCCCCTGTAAAATTCTAAAAGCCACTAATTCACCCAGGCCATGTGAGTTACCACATAAAAATGAGGCAATTGTAAATACAATAATAGAAGTTAAGAAGTAGTTTTTTCTACCAAAACGACTTCCTAACCATCCTGACATAGGCAATATGATTACGTTGGCAACGCCGTAACCGGTAACCACCCATGCAACATCTTCCAGTGTAGCGCCAAGGTTACCCTGTATGTTTGGTAAGGACACATTTACAATCGTTGTATCAATCAGCTCCAGTAAGGATGCTGTGATTACTGTGATTGTAATGATCCATTTTTTAAAGCCTTGTTCAGCCATTTTTTTATTGTTTTATAATAACAGATACATTTACGCTCATACCAGGACGTAGTTTAGCCATCACTTCTTTATCAGCGTTGATCTTGATCTTAACAGGGATACGTTGTACAACTTTTACATAGTTTCCTGTAGCATTATCCGGAGGCAGCAGGGAAAATTTAGCACCTGTAGCAGGCGAAAAGTTGTAAACAGTACCCTGCAGTTTCAATTCAGGATAAGCATCTACATCAATATTTACTTTCTGCCCATTCCTTACCTGGTCTAATTGAGTTTCTTTAAAGTTGGCAGTAATATATAAGCTGCTGTCATTTACAATAGAAAACAAAGTTTGCCCGGGCTGTACTAATTGGCCCAACTGTACATTCTTTTTTGATGTTATGCCGCTTGCAGGGGCTTTAATAGTTGTATAGCTTAACTGTAATTTAGCAAAATCAACATCAACCTGGCGTTGGTTTACACCGGTATGGGTAACCTTTAACTCGTTGCGGGTAGCACCAACTTGTTCTACTGTTGCTTTATATTGATCTTTTGCTGCACGTAGGTTTGCCTGTGCAACATCCAGGTCAGATTTGGCCTGGTCAAATTGCTGCTGGGTTATTGAACCATCTTTTACCAGGTTAGCATAACGTTGGTAGTCTTTATTTACTTTATCTAACCGTGCCTGAGCCGATTCAACATTTGCTTTTGCTACAGCAGAATTTGCGGTATTGGCAAAAATTTGTGATTGACCCACATTTATACCCGCGCTTGCACCTACCTGTGCCGACTGTGCCTGTTCTAATTTTACCTTATAATCACGATCGTCAATTTTTACCAGTACCTGGCCTTTGTTTACATGGGTGTTTTCTTCAAATAAGATACTATCCACATAACCCCCTACACGGGTTACAACAGGGCTGATGTCACCGTCAACTTGTGCATCATCAGTATCTACATGTTTGCCGTAATATATATATTCCTTGATCCCGAAAATTATACCGCCTAAAAGTATAATTCCTAAAATAATAGGAAGAACTCTATTCGGCTTCTTTTTAGTTTCGTTTTCTTGTGTTGATTGTGCGTTTGCCATTTTATTATTGTTTGTATTATTTGTTAAGTTTTCCGGTTGATTTTAATAAGGTATAATAAGCAAGTCCGGCGTCGGCTTTTGCTAATTCCAGGTTAATCTGTGCCTGGTATAATAAGGTTTCAGCATCTGCCCTGTCTGTGGCTGAAGCTATATTGCTTTTATATTTTGATGCCAGGATATTATTGTTTTCACTGGCCTGTTCAATTGATGTTTGCAAAAGTTTAATCTTATTCAAAGCCGTTAAATAGTTCTGGTAGTTTTGATTGATCTCATTTTTAACATTATCAATGGTAATGCCTTTATTGATAGCAACCTGGTCTTTCTGTATCCGCGCTTCTGCTATTTTGTTTTTATTGGTCCATAAAGCGCCAAAGTTCCATGATGCTGTTAATCCAACAGTTAGCGGTGTTATAAAATTGCCGCTTTTTGGAAGTGGATTGCCTGAAACATCTACATAGTAGCCAGATGCAGATGCAGATAAGTTAGGTTTTGTATTAGCCTGTATATCTTTAATATTGGTTTCGGCTATACGGTTACGCAGATCCAATTGAGCTAATTCCTGGCGATAGGACATTGCTGTATCAATATAATTATTTAATGGAGCAATAGCAGGGTTAGCTGGGTTTATCTGGTTAATGCTAAGCTGAGTGGCTTCTGGCAGCCCCAGTAAAATATCAAGGTTATAATTAATTATTTTACGGTTACTTTCCAGGTCAATTCCGCTAAGTTCAACATTTGACCTTTGCAACTGAAACCTCAGCACATCATTTTTAGTAACTATTCCCTGTTCAAAAAAGCGCTGCGACTGATGTATTTGCTCATCAATAGTAGTTAAGTTTTGCTGAACCACCTTTATGCTTTGCAGCACCTTGTATAAATTATAATAAGCATTTATAATATCATAAGTTATCTGGTCCTTATCCTTAACAATATCCAGGCGGGATATTTGCGTCAATAAATTGGTTGATTCCTGTGCGTACTTTAATTTATGGCCACCAAAAATGGTTTCATTTAATGATGCAATACCTAAATAAGCATTAGCGCCGGTAGGTAAATAAATGGTTGATGAACCAAAATTTAATTTGTTTGCGGGTATTTCAGCCCGGTCATAAGTTAAACTTACGCTGCCTGTAGGTAAAGCCCGGTCCTTAGCCTGGTTATACTCAGAAACAGCCTGGTCAATTTTTGATTGTGATAGTTTTAAAACCTTACTGTTTTCCAAGCCCAGTTTAATGGCCTCATCTAACGTAATGGTTTTGTCCTGAGCGGCTACGTTTGTAGAAAACAACACCAATAAAAGCAAGGTAGCAACAGCAAGTGCCGGTAGCTTAAAAAGGTAAAGTTTGTAGGTTGTATTAATTTGTATATTCATTTTAATTGAGTAAGTAAGACTTTAATAGGTTTTTCATGAAGTTTTTTAAACGCGGCTTTAACTTTTCCTCCAGTATCTTATCGTCCTGTATATCATA
>JAQBOY010000455.1 GCA_028287805.1 Mucilaginibacter sp. | reverse complement strand
CGTTTTAATTGCTGGGTATCATACATAATGCTTTTGTTGGCATTAACATATAAACGGTCCTCTACATTATCCAGTGAATCGCCTATTTGCGCCAACAGCACAAAATATCTGTCTAATATGGTATCAGTTAAAGCATAGCACATATAACCGGGTCCTGCTGTACGTATAGCGCCCTTACCTGCTGCCAGGCGACTTTTAACCGCTTCAAAATATTCATCATGTGTCTCTTCAAACGTGATGATGATATTTTCTTTTATTAATGCCGAAAACTGGTTGTTGATCAGCTCACTTTCATCAGTAAAATGAATTACACGGCTTACCACAAACAGGTAATCATCGTACTCATCAAATTTGGGCCGCTGATGCGTATTTGAAATATCTTCTAATACTAAGGCATTAATATTCAGGTAAACGCCAATATCTTCCAGTAATTTTTTATCGCCCAGCCCTTTAATTTGTATCCAGTGCGTATGGTCAGTACATTTCTTAAACTGATCAAGTATTACCTTTATACTTTTCCCTTCGTCAGTAACCAGTTCTTTTTCATTATAGGAAAAAATGTTTATATGTGGCTTTACAGCGTCTTCGGCAATACGTATAGATCCCGGGCGGTCACCTACATTCCCTATTCTTTTGCGTGTTTTGTAACGTACCCGTTTAATGTGATTATCCATTTATAAATAGTTAATGGTTTGCGGCCCCTGGTTAAATAGCAGATCAACAATACTTAAATTTTTCATAAACCCCTGGCGATCTTCAAAAACCTGGAAATAAGGTTTTTGTTCAAACCCTGATTCTTTTTTAGGAGTAATCAAACTCCGGCAATCGATTAAAGATGGGTATTTCTCCTCATAGGTTTCTGTATAATTTAATGTTAACGGCATTTTAATAGCTTTTAATACAAAATGCAATAACTGCTCATTATATTCAAACAGATAATTGTACTTTTTTTCATAAAATGGAGCTAAATCATCCTCATAATATTCAAAATAGGCTGAGCGGCGGTAGCAGGCCTGCAGGCCCATCCAGTGCAGGCGTTGCCAGTTAAAATCATAACTTATTTTTACGTCTTTTATTTTTGTGTGATTTTTTGAGCCTTTCATAACAGGTACCGCTAATGAAAGCTTACCATCAGGCGAATAAATATCAGCACGGTTACGATAGGTTTGTTTAGGGAAATGCTCTTCTCTTTCTATCAGAATATCAGGCTTGTAAGTGTTTAATTTTACAAAATATTCTACCGGAGGAAGATAAAACATCGGCAATACAGCACCTTTTTCAATCATATATTTTATGTTTGCAGATAAAATTCGTCGAAAATAATGATAAAAAAAGGGCTTTCAAGATTAGGTATATTCTTTTTGTATCTGATTTCCTTATTACCCTTTTGGTTTTTATATCTTATTGCTGATGTTTTGTTCCTTGTTCTTTACTATGTAACTAACTATCGCCGTAAAGTAGTACAGGAAAATTTGAGAAATTCTTTTCCGGAAAAAACAGAAAAAGAGAGAAATAATATTGAAAAGGAATATTATAAATATTTAGCCGACCTGATAGTAGAAATAATAAAAACAATTAGTATTTCAGAAAAAGAGATTAAACGGCGTGTAACTGCAACCAACCCTGATTTGGTTAATAGCTATTATGCAGAGGGCAGGAGTGTAATTGCGGTTGGAGGGCATTATTGTAATTGGGAAATGGCAGCCTTAAACTTTTGTTTTTATGGTACAGAAAAGTTCATGATTGTTTATAAGCCATTATCAAACCTGTTGTTTGAAGAGTTTTTTTTCAAAACCCGTTCCCGGTTTGGGGGGATACCGGTTTCGATGAAGCAAACCCTGCGTAAAATGATCGAATATAAAAACGAATTAACATCATCGGTATTTGTTGGCGATCAAACACCTGTTAAGGAGGAAGCAAATTATTTTACCACGTTTTTAAATCAGCCAACTCCCGTGTTTTTAGGGATTGAAAAAGTGGCTAAATTGACGAATGATGTAGTGGTTTTTTATGATATGAAACGTGTAAAAAGGGGTTTTTATACCTATACCTTAGTACCGTTAGTTGAAAACCCCAAACTTACCCAACCATATGAAATTACAGAGGCGCATGTAAAGTACCTGGAATTGATGATTAAAAGGGAACCACAATATTGGCTATGGTCGCACCGGAGATGGAAATTTAAGCCGGAGAATACCATTTAAGATCAGCAAGGCCCGGGCTTGCCTATTAATTTTAGATTATTTAATTGTTAGCGGATAAAACAAAAATAAAGGCACTACCTTTTTTAAATCATTATATTTTATGTTTGCAGATAAATTGACTGGCAATGATGATGGAAAGAGGGCTTTCAAGATTAGGCATATTCTTTTTATACCTTATCTCTTTATTACCCTTTTGGTTTTTATATTTAATCTCTGAGATTTTATTCGTTGTTCTTTATTATATCACCCATTACCGGCGTAGGGTTGTACAGGAAAATCTCCGGAATTCTTTTCCTGAAAAGGCTGAAGAAGAACGTAAAATCATTGAAAAGAAATTTTTCAGGTATTTAGCTGATTTTATTGTAGAAACAATAAAAACGATAAGTATTTCTGAACAGGCGCTAAGGCGCAGGGTGATAGTTACTAATCCGGAAATGATCAGTGATTATTATGAAAAAGGAAGAAGTGTAATTGTAGTTGGAGGGCATTATTGTAACTGGGAATTTGCCGGATTAGGCTTTCAGTTTTATACAGATAAAAAGTTTATGATTGTTTATAAGCCATTATCCAATTCGGTTTTTGACAAATTCTTCCTTAATATCCGTTCGCGTTTTGGAACAATACCGGTATCAATGAAACAAACCCTGCGTAAAATGGTCGAGTACAAAAATGAGCTAACAACCATTGCGTTTCTAAGTGATCAAACACCGGTAAGAGAAGATGCTGTTTATTTTGCTAATTTTCTCCATCAGCCAACAGCTGTATTTTTGGGGATTGAAAAATTAGCTAAGTCTATGGATAAGGTGGTGCTATATTATGATATGCGGCGGATAAAAAGAGGCTATTATACTTGTACTTTAACAAATTTATTTGCAAACCCTGCACAAACTGTACCTTATGAAATTACAGAGGCACATGTGAAGCAACTGGAACTAACAATAAGAAAAGAACCACAATACTGGCTATGGTCTCACCGAAGATGGAAGTTTAAGCCGGAAGATATACAAAGATGAACGATACACCCAAAGTTGCCGTAGTGATACTAAATTGGAACGGCGCTAAACATTTAAGCCAGTTTCTTCCTTCGGTATTAACATCGGTATGGTCAAATATGGAGATCATTGTTGGTGATAATGCTTCTACTGATGGATCAGTAGAATTGTTAAAACGAGATTTTCCCTCCGTAAGGATTATTGAAAATGACGAAAATTATGGGTTTACCGGTGGCTATAATAAAGTATTACAGCAGGTAGAGGCAGATTATTATATTTTGTTAAACTCCGATGTGGAGGTTTGCCCCGGTTGGATTGAACCAGTGATCAGTTTAATGGAAAGTGACCCGTTAATAGCGGTAGCAGCGCCCAAAATAAAATCATATTTACAAAAAGATCATTTTGAACATGCCGGCGCAGCAGGAGGGTTTATTGATAGTTTTGGATATCCGTTTTGCCGCGGACGGATATTTTACGAAATAGAGGAAGATAAAGGCCAATATGAACAGTCGGGCGAGGTGTTTTGGGCATCAGGAGCGGCAATGTTTATTAAAAAGAAATACTGGGATGAAGCCAACGGTTTTGACGAACGGTTTTTTGCCCATATGGAAGAGATTGACCTATGCTGGCGGCTAAAAAACAAAGGGTATAAGATTATGTATTGCGCCAGCTCAGAAGTATTCCATTTAGGCGGCGGTACATTAAATACCGAAAATCCTTTTAAAACTTATTTGAATTTCAGGAATAACCTTTTACTGCTTAAAAAGAATCTTCCTTACTGGAAATCAGTATATGTTATCAGCACGCGTATATGGCTCGATTTTATTGCTTTGGGGAGATTTTTAAGTGAGGGTAAAAGAAAAGATGCATGGGCTGTAAGCAAGGCGCATCAAAACTTTTTCATGAATATGTTAAAGCGGGCTAATCCGAAAATAAAGGGAGATAATACATCATCTGATCTTCATCACTTACCACTTGCCAAACAATTAAAAGGAATGTACAAGGGATGTATAATTGTTGATTTTTTTATCAAAAAGAAACGGTCATTTACTGAATTAAACCAGGAAGATTTTTATTAGGGTTAATGTGGTTGGCAAAAAGGGGAGATCCGACGATATTAGTTTGAGAAGATCCTTCTCCGATAAAAGGGTATACATTATACGTAGCGAAGAAGATCCTTCGCTGCCGCTCAGGAGGACAAAAAAATTACAGATCTTGTCATTCTGAACAGAGTGAAGAATCTTCTCAAAGCGAAGGGTAAGCGTCGTGTATGTCAGTTGTAGAAGATCCTTCGCTGCCGCTCAGGAGGACAAAAAAATTACAAATCTTGTCATTCTGAGCGGCAGTGAAGAATCTTCTCCGATAAAAGGGTATACATTATACGTAGCGAAGAAGATCCTTCGCTGCCGCTCAGGATGACAGCCATAATATTGGTCGAGCGTTGTCATGGTGAGCCTGTTGAACGATAGGCAGTAAAGGCCTTACACACCATCCTTCGACAAGCTCAGGAGGACAGCCATG
>JAQBOY010000447.1 GCA_028287805.1 Mucilaginibacter sp. | reverse complement strand
GCTGTCCGAAAGTTCAAAAAGGTTTTATACTTATCTATTTTAACTATTAATCACTTAATTTTCATTAAAAAACCTAAGATGTCGGCAAATGGTATAGTTTCTGTAGTGCTTGTTATTGTAAACACTTCTGTTGAATGGACGAAATGATTTATAAATACGGCCCAAAAAGCGTTGTTAGGTATAAATTATGCCCGGTCTACCCCGGAATTTTCAGGCTGCATTAATTCATTCTGCTCTTTTTGCCTGTTTTTTTAAAAATCTGACACTATTTATCAATGGTATCCTGTAACTTATTTATATTTAATTTATCTAAGTTTCACAATATACAACTGATCATTAACCCACTCAATAACTATTATGGACACTTCATTAATTACTACAAGTACTGCTTTAGAAGGTTACCGTATTGTTAAACATTTAGGCCTTGTACGCGGTATAACGGTACGCAGCCGCAGTGCTTTGGGGAATATTGCAGGTGGCCTTCAGTCCTTGTTTGGCGGCCGGCTTTCTATTTACGTAGAGCTTTGTGAAAATTCAAGGGAGGAAGCTTATCGGTTGCTAATACAACATGCACAGGTAATAGGGGCCAACGCCATTATTAATGTACGCTATGACGCTAATGAAATTATGCAAGGCATAACCGAAGTACTGGCTTATGGCACAGCGGTAGTAGTAGAAAAAGTTGATTAATCCAGTGTCTTAATCAAAATAGGATAGAGGAATATGTTTCCACATGCCGTGCGAAAGATGGCCGGTAAGCAGCTCATACAGCAGGTACAGCGGCCAAAATATATAACATAGTATCAGTAAAATAATAGAGTGATTATAATACCAGTTTATCATTAAAGCATATAAGCCCAACAACAGATACAGTATGCTCGAATCTCTTTTCCTCATTATAATAAATTATAAATTAATATTTGCCACGTTAATAATACCTGTTATTTAATAGTTCAAATATGGCAATTGTGATTAAATCATACTAATATTTTATTTGCAAAATAACTGGTATAAGCAAACATTGAGGGTTTTTACGCCGTTTTATCTTCCCGCAGGTATTAATAAGTTATCCACATATTAACAAAATAGCTTAAAATGGCCCAAAAACAAGGTTTTTTGGTGATAATTTTTAGCTGTAAGTATTCGCTACTTACCAACAAAAAACTATGTTTGTGAAAACAAATCACTCTTTAAACGAGTTAAACATTTTAAACAATTAAAAACTTATCATGGGAGCACCTACAAGTGGCGGTATAACCGCTTATTCAGTAAAAACAAAAACTAAAAATGTACCAATGATTGATCCTGTTATTGATATAAAATCAGGAAGGTACATTGCAACAGGTAAAGATTCTGCTGGCAATAAAATGGCTGCCATTATGGGTAAAGCTACTGCTGAAGAGCATGTAAAAAATGGAACCGCTAAAAAAGGTTCTGGCTGGTAAATAATTATGCCTGTTAAAACTGGCGCATTAACAAAGCAGGATGTTTATAAAACATCCTGCTTTGTCATTAATAATCGTCTCATTAATATGGGTTAATTAACAACCCGAATTATAATACTGTACATTCCCGGTTACTTCTGTTGTTACCCGGGCCTGCAATTTAAATTCTTCCTCTTCATCTTCCATTCAACTTCTGCCATAATCAGTCGCCGGTTATCTCCCGAAAATTTATTCATATCCCATAACCGATTAGTGAAATTGATACAATAGCGTTTTTTTCTATTCGTGATGTTGTAAAAAGATCTGTCATTTCGGTAACATCTTTAACATGTATTTTGTATTCATACTCACTTGATGATATACTTGCGGTTATACTTTAATTCGATAATCTATAAATTGAAAATGTCAAATCATGGTAAACAATGAAACGATTAACTATAACCCATCAGCTATATAACAACACATCATGTTAAGCAACGTTATACTCCTATAAAAAAATTATGAAACAACCATTTAGCGCCACATTAACCGGCTCAGATAGTCAAATAGAGGGAATTGCTAAACCATCCAACTCCTACGGATCAAAAAACGCCTGGCAGTTTGATTCAATTGATGATTCACTGCACCTTGTAATTGTTGAAGACGAAAAGGGCTATTGGCACAGAATAGCGGGAACAGAACCGTATTTTTCTGGTTGGACAGATGAATTGGCAGAACAAATCAAAAAACAATAAATAAATACAGTAATTAAAAAATGGAAAAAAGGGAAATAGGAAAAACAGGTATTATGGTTACCCCTTTTGCTTTTGGGGGCAATGTATTTGGATGGACAATTGATGAGCCAACCTCGTTCAGTATACTTGATGCATTTGTTGACCAGGGGCTTGACTTTATTGACACAGCTGATGTATACTCTGCATGGAAACCCGGTAATAAAGGGGGCGAATCTGAAACTATTATTGGTAACTGGCTTAAAAAAAGTGGTAACCGCGATAAAGTGATCATTGCTACCAAAGTGGGTAAGCCTATGGGCGAAAATAAAAAGGGCTTGTCAAAGGCGTATATTACACAGGCGGTTGAAGCATCATTAAAACGTTTGCAAACTGATTATATTGATCTGTACCAATCGCATGACGATGACAAGAATACACCATTATTAGAAACACTGGAAACTTATACCGACCTGATTAAACAAGGAAAAGTAAGGGCGATAGGCGCGTCAAACTATGAGGGTGAACGGTTAAAAGAAGCTTTACAAGTTAGCGCAGCCAATGGCTTAGCCGCTTATCAATGTTTACAGCCTGAATATAATTTGTATGACCGCGAGCATTATGAGAAGGAATTAGAACCGGTTTGCCTTGAAAATAACATAGGTGTAATTAACTATTATTCATTAGCCAGCGGATTTTTAACAGGCAAATATCGTTCGGAAAGTGATCTTTCTAAAAGTCCGCGCGGCCAGGGCGTAAAAAAATACCTGAATGACCGTGGCTATAAAATATTAGCTGCCCTGGATGAGGTAGCTGCCGAATACCAAACTATGCCTGCCAGCATTGCCTTGGCATGGGTTATTGCCCGACCGGACATCACCGCGCCCATTGCCAGCGCTACCAGTATAAAACAACTGCAGCAAACCACATCGGCACTTGAATTAAAACTCGGTAATGATGCTATTGACAAGTTAAATAAGGCAAGCATGTATTAAAACAAAAAAGGAAAAGCCACCCCAAGGTGGCTCTTCTTATAATATATGATAGGAGGAGGTATTATTAATTCTGTTAAAACCTCATACGTCCGTCTTGTCCGCGGTTTTCAGCAATGTGTTGTTGGCCGTTGTTGTTTCCTCTTTCCTGACGATTGTTGAACTGTTGGTCACGGTTACCTTGGTCGCGGTTGCCTTGGTCACGGTTGCCTTGGTCACGGTTACTTTGGCTATAATTACCTTGATCATGGTTTCCATGTGATGGTTGTGCATAATTACGTCCCCTGTCAAATTGTTGTCCCCATTCTCTTCCCTGGTTTCTGTCGCCACGGTTATCAAAGTGTTGACCTTGAGACCTGTAATTATCTCTGTTAAAATTCCGGTTGTCATATACACGGTTGTCATTATGGTTAAAATTACCTGCGTATCCATGATACCTTGACCTATAAAGCCCATCATTTAAATATGGACGATTGGCTCGTACCTCATACCTGCGGGCATTGCGCCAGTTATAGTTCGGATAGTCAGGTAAATAGGCAGCTGATATCCAGTTACCACTATTGTTATAATAATAACATTGTTGTTCAATATTGTAATAAGCGCCTACATCCGGTAAATAGTAGTAATCATCACCTCCATTATAACTGGCAGGATAATCTTCCGCATATACCGGAGCTTCAACTGCTATACTGGCTGCCGGCGCATATACATGGTGGGGCCTTATATTAAATCCTAAACTTATACCTATTTGTGCATCAGCAGTTTTACAAAACAAACCGCCTATAACTAATGCTGATAATAAAGCTAACTTTTTCATGTGTTTTAAATTTGAATATAGGACAATGAAAAAAGATGAAGGTTTAATTAGGCATAGGTTATGTATTGTAAGCTGTAATTTTAAAAGAATAACATTTGGCAATTATTGATATAAATGGAACTATATTCTATTTTATTAAAGTAAATTTTCTTTATACAGGAGGAACTAATTATTTAAATAGTGGCAAATAGATTTTCTTATTTGCCTGATATTGACTTAATTTGAGCAACAAATACTATACAGATGAAAAAGAAAAACTTGCTTACTATTTTATTGCCGGTAGTAG